>JACQED010000264.1 GCA_016200785.1 Chloroflexota bacterium | reverse complement strand
TGTGAATTATACAACAGCCTGAGGAAGAGCAAGAAACTTTCATGCGCGGCGAAAATCGCCTCTTGACAACTGAGGCAATTTGAATATACTTAGTGTCAATAATACACCAATTTCGCCACTGCCGCCTTCTGTCTGTCGCCCAGATTTGTGCAATGAATGGACTTACTGTGGCGCCGCGATCAGGGAGGCGTCTCCGCGCCGCAGGATGCCATGAATCAATATGGAGTCGTTGTCATGACACGCCAAGAACCTCCCATCCCGTCCCACTTTGATCCGGAAAAGGTCGGCCAGGTGTGGCGCGTGCCGTATCAGCAGCGGGCCGAGGAGGCCGAACGATGGGCGAAAGAACATCACATTCGACTCGCTGCCGCCGACAAGTTCACCGTGGGCCTGGTGGCCGTGGACGTTCAGAACACATTCTGCCTGCCCGACTTCGAACTGTACGTCGGCGGGCGCTCGGGTACGGGCGCGGTGGACGACAACCGCCGGTTGTGCGAGTTCATCTATCGCAATCTGGATGTCATCACACGCATCTGTCCGACGATGGACACACATCAAGCGCCGCAAATTTTCCACTCCGTTTTTCTCGTCAACCAGGCTGGCGAGCACCCCGCCCCGTACAGCCAGATTTCCGCCGACGACATCGAGAAGGGCGTGTGGAAGTTCAACCCCGCCTTCGCCGGCAGCCTGCGCCTCGACGCCGATTACGTGAACCGTCACCTGCGGCACTATGCCAGCGCCTTGAAGCGGGGCGGCAAGTACGATCTCACCGTCTGGCCCTACCACGCCATACTCGGCGGCATCGGCCACGCGCTGGTTTCGTCGTTTGAAGAAGCGGCCTTCTTCCACGGGATCGCCCGCAGCACGCAGCCCGCTTTTCAAATCAAGGGCAACCATCCGCTGACCGAGCATTACTCGGTGCTCGGCCCGGAGGTGCGGCGCGGCCCCGACGGCGAACTGCTCACCGACAAGAACTTCGAGTTCATTGACACGCTGCTCGACTTCGACGCCATCGTCGTTGCCGGGCAGGCCAAGAGCCACTGTGTGGCCTGGACGATTCAGGATTTGCTGGAAAGTATCGTGGAGAAGGACCGGAGCCTCGCCGACAAAGTCTTTCTGCTCGAAGACTGCACTTCGCCGGTCGTCGTGCCCGGCGCGATAGACTACACCGACGAGGCCGATGCGGCTTTCCGCAGGTTTGCCGAAGCAGGCATGCATGTCGTCGGGTCAACCGAACCGATCGAGCGCTGGCCCGGCATCAATCTCTAATCTCGAATACACCGGAGTATCCCATGACCCCAGCCCTCTTCCTCGTCTTCGCCTCTGTCGCCGGCGCGTACATTCTGTACCTCAGACTGCAACTCTACATCAATCAACGCATCCTGCGCGCCTTTCAGGCTTCGACCATTGTCGTGCCGCCGACGAAAAAGGCGAGCGACCCGCGCCTCGGCCTGCTGGCGATTGGCCTGATCCTTCTCGCGCTGGGCGTCATCGCCGGATTGGTCAAGTAGCCATGTCTATCTTTGATCGCAAGCGTCTGACGGACGAGACTTTCAAACTCGACATCGAGCGGATGCGCCTCGGCTGGTATTCGGACAAATACTTCGAGAACATCGGCGCGATGCTCGGGGCGCTGGCCGGGCAGGGCTACCGGTACGGCGGCGAGCATCCGCACATTGAGGGCGCCGATCCCTACGGCGCGACCGTTGGCGAGGCCGAAGTTGAGATGCAGTGGTTCACCCGCCGCCCCGGCGCGACGCTCGTCGTCGGCGTGGACAAGGCCCTCGCCATGCTGCGCCACTGCGCCGGCTACTTCGACGAATCGGGAATGTTCGTGGATACGTCCGATCGTCTTGAAGTCGAAGCCGTTCACGACGGCGCGCTCGTCCACTACAATGGTAATCCCGAGATCGTCCAGCCGGCGATGCGCGTGCGGGGCCGCTACCGCGACTTCGCTTTGCTCGAAACGCCGACGCTCGGCATCCTCACCCGCGCATCGCGCGTGGCGACGAACGTCTATCAAACGCTGATCGCCGCGCGCGGCAAGCCGGTGCTGTTCTTCCCGGCGCGCTTCGACCTCCACGAGGTGCAGGCTGCCGACGGCTATGCCTACCGCATCGCCGTTCAGCGATTCAATCTCGATTACGAACATAAACTCGGCCCGTTCGTCTCGACCGACGCGCAGGGCGACTGGTGGGGCGGGGCGGGGGGCGGGACGGTGGCCCACGCCGCCATCGCCTGTTTCTTCGGCGATACCGCCGAGGCCATGATGGCCTTCGCTGCCGCGCGCCCGCCGTCCATCCCGCGCATCGCCTTGGTGGACTTCAACAACGACTCGGTCGGCGACAGCCTGGCCGTCATGGATCAGATGTTTGCGAAGTATCGAGCGTTGTGTGATGCGGGGAATGAGGCCGAAGCGCGGCGTTACGTGCTATACGGCGTGCGCCTCGACACCAGCGGCAGTGTGCGCGATGTGGCAGTGCCGCCGCTGGGCGACCCCGCGCTCGATCTCGGAGTCGTCCCACGCCTCGTCTTCAACGTGCGGCAGGCCCTCGACTCCGGCTGGGAACGATGGAACGCCCCGCAAGCGTGGGAGGATCGCGCGAAAGAGTATTGCCGGAACGTGAAGATCGTCGTGTCGGGCGGCTTCAACCCAGAGAAGATCAAACGCTTCGAGAAACTCGCCGTGCCGGTGGATATTTACGCCGTCGGCTCGTCGCTCTTTGACAACCACGGCGACACCGTGACCGACTTCACCGCCGACGTGGTGCGGGTGAAGGTGAACGGGGAGTGGGTGGATATGGCGAAGGTGGGGCGCAGGCCGTGCGAGAATCCGGAGATGGAGAGGGTGTGGTAGCCCCTCCCCCCGACTCCCTCTCCCCCTGGGAGAAGGCCGGGGTGAGGGGTGGGGGTGAGAGTTCACCTCAAGACCAACCCCGCGACAGTGAACAACACAAACACGACCCCCACCAGCAGCAACGTCCCCACGATGAAATTGAGCGTCGAGTTGCCGGAGTGCGTGACTCTTTGCCCGACGACGCCGAACTTTGGCAGTGAGGCAATCACGCCGCCGATGACGCCGCCCCACAGGACCACACCATACCAGCCGAGTGAGTCACGCAGTTCGGGCCAATAACTCGCGGCGGCGATGCCGCCCACCAGACCTGTAATGACGCCGATCAATTGCTGGCGGCGAAACTCGCGCCGATCCATCAGCCGGCGTCCGACGGACTGCGGAACATCTTCTGGAATTTCATCGCCAGGTTCACGTCGCCCTTGATGCGCACCTTGCCGCCCATGAACGCGGCCATTGCGCTCAAGTCGCCGTTGATGATCGACAGATAGTCTTCGGCTGAGGCGGTCAACGTCATGTTGGGATTCGCGGCTGTTCCCGATGCCGTCGCGAGTTGGCCCTCGGCGATGGTCGCGTACCAATTGCCGCCGCCCTCGCCGGTTAACTCAAATTGGATAATGGCATTCACCCCCTCGGCCTGATCCGGGAGGAACGCTTTAGGCATGTTCTCGAAGACTTGCTGTGCAGATGTCGCGCGCGGCATTGCGGTACCTCCATTGAGTGGCGGGAGTATAACCGAGGCCGGGGGAGTCCACAAGAACATGGGAGTTCATGGTAGAAACAGACGCGGCGGCGTGGCAGCCGCCGCTGTTCTGCAGTTTATTGATAAGGCCCCGTCCTCACCCGCGGGCCTCACCCGACGCGAAGCGTGCGGGCAGGGCGCAGGATTACACCATCTTCAGACACTCCGGGATCGCCACCGCCGCTGCGCCCTCGCCCACCGCCGAGGCCACCTGCTTCGTGCTCCCGTGCCGCACGTCGCCTGCCGCGAACACACCGGGTGGTGAGCGCTAAGGCG
>JACQED010000263.1 GCA_016200785.1 Chloroflexota bacterium | reverse complement strand
TCGAGAAGGGCTATCGCGCCAACGGCGCGGAACTGGATCCAGACCGGAATCTCGTCGAGGCCGGGCTGGCGAGGCCCCAAGTGAAGCCGCAGCACTTCATCGGCAAGGAGGCGTATCTCAAGCAGCGCGCTGCGCCGCCAGCCGCGATCCTCTGCACTCTGACGGTGGACGACAACACTTCGTCTTCTGGCGTCGAGCGCTTCATGTCGGGCCGCGAGCCGGTCCTCACGCCCGACGGCCAGCCGATCACTGATGCGCGGGGCCGCCGCTCATACGTCACCAGCGCGGGCTTCGGCGCGTCCATCCGCAAGCACATCCTCATGTCGTACCTGCCGCCGGAGTACGCGAAGGTCGGCCCGAAACTAGTCGTCGAATACTTCGCCGAGCACTACCCGGTGACGGTCGCAGTGGTGGGGTCGACGCCGCTTTTTGATCCGAAGAATGAACGCGTGAAGGCGTAAATGATGTCCTCTCCCCCTCGCCCCTCCAATCTCCCCTCCCTCCTTTCCACCCACCTCTCTCCCGCGTGGTATCTGTCCGCGCCGCTTGAAGTCACCCACGGCGAGGGTTGCTACCTCTACACCCGCGACGGGAAGCGTTATCTCGACTTCATCAGTGGCTACGGCGTGACGAGCACCGGGCATTGCCATCCGCGCATCGTCGAGGCGGCGCGGGAGCAAGTGGGTCGGCTGATCCACATCTCGATGTCGGCGTTCAACGAGCCAATGTTGCGGTTGGCCGAACGATTGGCCGAAGTCACGCCGCCCGGCCTCGACACGATGTTCTTCTCAAATAGCGGATCGGAAGCCATCGAAGCGGCGATCAAGTTGGCGCGGATCGCCACTGGCCGCCCGGCGTTGATCGCCTTTCAGGGCGCGTTTCATGGCCGCACAACTGGCGCCCTTGCGTTGACAACTTCTAAGTCGCTCTATCGCCAGGGCTACGAGCCGCTTTTGCCCTCGGTCTACTTCGCGCCCTACCCCGCCCCCTTTCGCCCGCCGAACGGCGCGACGCGCGAGAACTGCGCTGAAGTCTGCCTCGCCGAGCTCGACCGGATGTTTGCCCACGTCGTCTCACCCTCGCAGGTCGCCGCCATTTTCGTCGAGCCGATTCTCGGCGAGGGCGGCTACATCGATCCGCCACCCGCGTTCTTGCAGGGACTTCGCCGCCGCTGTGACGAACACGGCATCCTCCTCGTCGCCGACGAAATTCAGAGCGGGTTCGGGCGCAGCGGCAAGTGGTGGGCGATGGAACACGCGGGAGTCGTGCCGGACGTGATGTGCGTGGCGAAGGGGATCGCGTCGGGATTCCCGTTGAGCGCGGTGATCGGCAAATCGGAGATCATGCGCCGCTGGCAGCCCGGCGCGCACGGGACGACGTTCGGCGGCAACCCGGTATCCTGCGCCGCTGCGCTCGCCACGCTCGACGTGATTGAATCGGAACGATTGGTTGAGAACGCCGCCGCGCGCGGCGAGCAGTTGCAGGTCGGCCTCCGCGCTCTGGGATCGGACTATCCGTTCGTCGGCGATGTGCGGGGCAAAGGGCTGATGACGGGGATCGAGTTCGTCAAGCCGGATGGGGCGCCAAATCCGGAGGTCGTCGAACAAGTAAAGGCGCGATTGCTGGCGAGTAGCGTGTTGATTTCGCGGTGTGGGCCGTATAATCAGGTATTGAGGTGCGCGCCGGCGTTGATGATAAGTGAGGCAGAAGTCGAAGATTTCCTCTCGGCTTTCGGCGCGGCCCTTGACTCGGTGTAACACATGTTTGAGCATCATCGCCAACCCCTCCTCCCGCGCGCGCAGTTCTTGCTTCGCTCGGCCCGCCACGCGGCGATCGCCGTCGGTATCATCGTCGGCTCTCTCGCGATCGGCATCCTCGGCTACCATTTCCTCGAAGGACTGTCGTGGATCGACTCACTGGTCAACGCGGCTATGCTGCTCGGCGGCATGGGGCCGGTCAACGCACTGCGCACGACGGCCGGAAAACTGTTTGCCTCTTTCTATGCTCTGTTCTCCGGCATGATCTTTCTCGTCGTCATCGCCGTGTTGTTTGCTCCGCTGTTTCACAGGTTCCTTCATCGATTCCATTTGGAATTCGAAGAGGACGAGAAACGGGAATCTGAGCCATGATCACCTCCCACACCGACGTCGTCGGCAGTCTTCTACGCCCGCCGAAGCTCTTGCAAGCGCGTAAGGATTTGGCCGAAGGCAAGATCGGCGCGGCGGCTTTCAAGCGTATCGAAGATGAAGCGGTGGACTGGGCCATCGCCATTCAAGAGAAAGCGGGGAGCGACGTCGTCACCGACGGCGAGATGCGGCGGCTGTCGTTCCAGAGTCAGCTGCCGGAGGCCGTTGAGGGTTTCGGCGAAGTCACGCTCGATGCATTCCTGTGGGGCGAGTGGCACGGCGACGAGCGGGTCGGGGAATTCAAGTTGGATCGGCCAACGGGAGTGGGCGTCGCCAGCAAGCTGCGCCGCCGCCGTCATCTTTCGTCGGAGGAGTTCGTCTATCTGCGCCGACGGACGACGAAGATTCCCAAGATCACACTCACCAGCCCGTCGCTCTACGCCAACCTGTGGTCGCCGGTCAAGTCAAAGGGTGCGTATCCCACGCTCGACAGTTTCCTCGGCGATGTCGTTGACATTTTGCGCGACGAGGTCGCCGAGCTCGTGCGGCTGGGCTGTGAGTATATCCAGATTGACGCGCCGCATTACCCGCTGCTGATCGAGCCGAAGTGGCGCGCGTTCTACGAGTCGCAGGGTTGGGAAGTTGAGAAGTATCTCGCGCAGGGGATCGAGATGGACAACGCGCTGATGCGCGACTTCCCTCAAGTGACGTTTGGTTTTCACCTGTGCCGGGGCAATCAGGCGAGCCGGTGGTTGGTCGAAGGGGGATACGATCCCATCGCCCGGCAAATCTTTCGCGGCATTCGCGCCAACCGGCTTCTGCTCGAATACGACGACGAGCGCTCGGGATCGTTCGATCCCCTTCGCGAAGTGCCCGACGATAAGATGGTCGTTCTCGGCCTCGTGACGACCAAGTCACCGCGCCGCGAAACTCGGACGTGGCTCACCAAGCGCATCAAAGAAGCCAGCCAGTTCGTTCCACTGGAACGGCTGGCGCTTGGCCCGCAGTGCGGCTTCGCCACTTCAATTCTGGGCAACAGCCTCTCGGTCGCGGACGAGAAACGCAAACTGCGAGTCATCGCCGAGACAGCTGAAAGGGTATGGGGATAAATTGGCCTCGATTCAGATTCGCAACGTCGAACCTTCCGACTACGCGTCGATCATCCAAGTATTGAACGACTGGTGGGGCGGACGTCTGATGAGCGACATGCTCCCCAAGTTGTTCTTCGTTCACTTCCGCGAAACGAGCTTCATTGCAGAACAGGACGGTCAAATTGCCGGCTTCCTGATCGGGTTCGTCTCACAATCACTGCCCGACGAGGCGTACATTCATTTTGTCGGCGTGCATCCCGACCTTCGCAACTCGGGCGTCGGGCGGATGCTTTACGAACACTTCTTTGAAACGGTGCGCGGGTATGGCCGCCGGCTCGTCCGGTGCGTCACCGCGCCGGTGAACAAGGCCTCGATTGCCTTTCACCAGCGGATGGGCTTCGAAGTTGAGCCTCAGCCCGCCGAGGCGGACGGGATACCTTTCTATTGCGACTACGATGGGCCGGGCGGCGATCGGGTGTTGCTCGTCAAGAAGTTGGCGTTCGGGGCGAAAGAGGCTATTTGAATTCCTGCAAGTAGCGAACGGCGTTTTTCATCTCCTCGGCTGAAACCGTTTCGAGCAGTTTCTTCACGCGGCGGAGGAGTTCGCCAGGTTCGGTTTCTTCAGACAGCACGATGCCGGCATGATCGCGTCCGGCCTCGTACCAAAGTTGCGCCATGGGCGCGAAGTCTTTCGCGTTGTAAGTGAGAACAGCGCGGCCTTGATCTGTGGCAAACTCCAACTGTTCCTCGTCACTCAGACTTTCGCGTTTGGCCTCAACGACATGGAGAGCATCGTAGCCCAGATTTCGCAAGGCGCTTGTCAAACCCTGCCAAATGTGCTCGCCCAGGTAAAGTCTCAGGGGTGTTCCGGTCACTTGATCTGGCCCGTGATACGCTTGTAGCCTTCCTCACCTAGCCGCTCACGAAGATAGTTTCGTGACCACTCTTCCGTATTCTGAGCCATCTCTCGGTCAATCTCGTCCTTGTGCTCGTAGTAGTAACTCAGAGCATCGTGGATAGCGGCTAGAGAAACATGAGGCATGATATCTTTGGCAAGCGTCTCCGGCGTCTGGCCTGCTCTTTGGATATAGCCCACGATGTTGGCAACGGCGATCCGCGTACCCTTGACCACCGCACTTAAACCACCTGCGCCCCGGCGCATTTCGATGTATGGATGCGGCGGCGAAAGATGCTGTTCCAGCACTTCCTCAGCCACTTCGCTGGGCGAGCGTTTGGCTTCTTCAGCCCGACGCGATAGCAGACGGAATGTATGATCTGACAGCGTGATAGTGTAACTCATGACTCTGCCCTCGGCACGGAATTATAGCAGAATGAGAGCAAAAATCCCACCGAACGGTCAAACTTGTCATCAGCCCAAACCCGCAGATCGACTCGCCCGTCGTCGCACTGGCCTGGGGCTGTCTGACTCTGACGTATCCGCTAATCCGCTGCCCATCCGCTGACCGGCTCCCGTTCAATGAATCTCATCTCCTTTCTCCACAACACCGCCTACTCCTCCCTCCCCGCTCCCGTCCGCCGCCGTGCCGCCATCTGCCTGCTCGATCTGATCGGGACGCAGATCGGCGGGACGACGACGCGCCTCTCGCAAATAATCAGAGACTTCGCGGCGGCGACGTACGCTGGAGGCGAGGCAACGCTTTTCTTCGACGGTCGGAGAATCAACCCGGTCGGGGCCGCGCTTGCCAACGGCACGACGATCGACTCGCTCGACATCCACGACGGCCACAAGTTGACGAAGGGGCACGCCGGGGCGGGTGTCTTTCCGGCGGCGGCGGCGATCTTCCAAAGCAGTGCAAGGCGCATCAAGCCCAGCGGCGAAGAGTTCCTCACCGCGCTCGTCATCGGCTACGAGATCGGCATCCGCGCGGGCATTGCTCTTCACGCGACGGCGCGCGACTATCACACGTCGGGCGCGTGGAGCGCCATCGCTTGCGCCGCGATCGTTGCCCGCGCGCTGGGCTTGAACGCCGAGCAAACGCGGCACGCCCTGGGCATTGCCGAATATCACGGCCCGCGATCGCAAATGATGCGCGTGATCGATCATCCCACGATGCTCAAGGATGGAAGCGGCTGGGGCGCGATGGCCGGCGTGTCGGCGGGCTTGCTGGCCGCGAACGGCTTTACCGGCGCGCCGGCGATCACCGTCGAGGGCGGCGACCTGTCGCATTTGTGGAACGACCTCGGGGAGCGTTGGCGGATCACGGAACTCTATTTTAAGCCGCACGCCGTATGTCGCTGGGCGCAACCGGCGATGGAGGGCGCGGCGCAAATCGCGCGCGAGCACGGCCCCGCGCCGGAGACGATTGGCCGCGTCGTCGTCGAAACTTTCCACGAAGCCACGCGCCTGAATCATCCCCGCCCGGCGACGACCGAAGAGGCGCAGTACAGCCTGCCCTTCCCTCTCGCCGCCGCGCTCATTCACGGCAATCTGGGTCCGCGCGAAATCGTCGGCGGCGCCTTGACCGATCCCCGCGTGATCGCGCTGGCTGAACGAGTCGAGTTGATCGAAGATGCGGAGATGAATGCGGCCTTTCCCGCCAACCGGTTTGCGCGCGTCACCGTTCACACGACCGACGGGCGCACCTTTCAATCGGGCCTCGCGACGCCGCGCGGTGAACCGGAGTCGCCCCTCACCGACGAAGAACTCGAAGCAAAATTCCGCTGGCTCGCCTCGGGCTTAGTTTCAAGCGATCGGGCAGAGGCGATAATCAGCGCCGTCCGCGACCTGCCTGCCTCACCGAATGTGAACGGATTGTTTGAGCTCCTGATCCCGCCTTTGAGCGGCGCGTGACGAAAAGCAACTGCCAAATGGGGCAGGGAATATCGCGGACCGACACGGATTAGTGACGTGATCCGTGTTATTCCGTGTTCTTCCGTGTCCAACGGTTCTCAGAGGAAACAACCATGTCCAACATCGGCATCATGATCGAAGGTCAAGAAGACCTTACATGGGATAGGCTGTTCAGGCTGGCTCGCGCCGTCGAGGACCTCGGCTTCGAGTCGCTTTTTCGCTCCGACCATCTGACGGCGCTCGACGGCGACTCGAAACGCGCCTCTCTTGCATTGTGGCCGTCGCTCACCGCCCTCGCCCTCCGCACCTCGCGCATCCACTTCGGCCCGATGGTCTGTTCGATGACGTTCCGCCATCCGGCGATCGCGGCGAGGATGGCCGCCTCGGTGGACGCGCTGTCCGGCGGACGGTTCGAGTTGGGGATTGGCGCGGGCTGGAACGAGGGCGAGCATCGCATGTTCGGGATTGATTTCCCGCCGTACAAGACACGGCTG
>JACQED010000262.1 GCA_016200785.1 Chloroflexota bacterium | reverse complement strand
TACGCCAACTCGGGCACCGAGGCGACGATGCACGCCCTGCGCGTTGCCCGCGCGCACACCAATCGCGAGAAGGTCATCAAGTTCGAGGGGAATTATCACGGCTTCCACGATTACTTGCTTTTCTCCACGGCCTCAACGCCGAGCGGATCTCTGGGGTCGCGCCGCCCTTCGCGATTCGGAAGCCTGTCTTCACCTCGTCTATGATCATCACGATTCCGTGCTCGTCGCACAGCTTGCGGATGAGTTCCAGCCAGCCCTTCTCCGGCATCACGCTGGCGAAGTTGCCGGCGACCGGCTCGACGATGATCGCCGCCACCTCCCCCCACTTCGCTTTCACCGTGCGCTCCAGCCCCTCGAAGTTGTTGTAGACGACGTTGATCACGAGATCGCGCATCGCCGCCGGGATGCCCGAAGTGTTCTGGGCCGAGAGCGGACTGCGGCGCGAGCCGAGCGATCCGGCGGGCGTGGAAGCCGTCGAAAACAGCAAGTAATCGTGGAAGCCGTGATAATTCCCCTCGAACTTGATGACCTTCTCGCGATTGGTGTGCGCGCGGGCAACGCGCAGGGCGTGCATCGTCGCCTCGGTGCCCGAGTTGGCGTAGCGCACCTTCTCGACGCCGGGGCACATGCGGATCATCCGCTCGGCGACTTTCAATTCGAGCGGGTGGGTGTGGGCGAACAGGTTGCCATTCGCCAGCGCCTCGACGACGCGCGCCGTCACGCGCTTATCGGCGTGGCCGAGGATCACCGGGCCAAACGCCAGGCGATAATCTATGAAGCGGTTGCCGTCCATATCCCAGACGTATGCGCCCTCGCCCCGAGCGATGACCGGCGTTTGAACCTCATCCCAGTAGCGGAAATTCGACGACACGCCGTAGGGCATCAGTTCTTGGGCCCGGTGAAATGCGGCTTGTGTTTTGGATTGATTGAGCGCCATTGTGTCTCCTTGGCAGCGGATTTTAGCCGATTTCAGGGGGTCTGCCAAATTGGAGGAAACTGCCGATTCCGTTTATACTTCCCCCCGAATGAAATTCGAATCGCTGGTTGAAAGTCTGCCTGCGGACATCCCCCCGAACGATCGGGCGCTCATCGAGCGCGCCTATCGCCGGGCCGAGCAGGCCCATCACGGCCAGACGCGCAAGTCCGGCGAGCCGTACATCCAGCACTGCCTCGCCGTTGCGCAGATTCTAGCCGAGATGCGCATGCCCCCGGCTGCCATCTCCGCCGGTCTTCTCCACGACACTGTCGAAGATACCGGCTTGACTCTGGACGATCTACGCAAAGAGTTCGGCGACGAGGTCGCGGCGTTGGTGGACGGCGTGACCAAACTCGATCAACTGCCGCGCGTCTCCGGCGGCGACGGGCGCACTCGCGCCCCCGACAAGAACGCCGAAACGCTCCGTAAGACGTTTCTCGCGATGGGCGAAGACGTGCGAGTCATCCTGATTAAACTTGCCGACCGCCTGCACAACATGCGCACCCTCAATCACCTGGAGCCGGAGAAGCAACAGCGCATCGCCAAAGAGACGCTCGAAATCTTCGCGCCGCTGGCCAACCGCCTCGGCATCTGGCAGATCAAATGGGAACTCGAAGATCGCAGTTTCCAGGTAACCCAGCCGGACAAGTATCGCGAGATCGCCGCCGCGCTGGCCGAGCGCCGAGGCGACCGCGAGCGGACGATGGCGAAAATCGTCGAGACCCTTGAAAGGAAACTGGCCGAGCACAGCATCACCGCCGAAGTCAGCGGACGGCCAAAGCACATCTACTCGATCTGGAAGAAGATGGACCGCAAAGAAGTGTCGCTCGATCAGGTGTACGATCTGCGCGCCGTACGGGTGCTCGTCAAAGACATGTCCACCTGCTACATCGCCCTCGGCGTCGTGCATAACCTCTGGAAGCCGATCCCCGGCGAAATCGACGACTACATCGCCACGCCTAAAGACAATTTCTACCAGTCACTTCACACGGCCGTGGTATACGACGACGGCAAGACGCTCGAAGTGCAAATCCGCACTTCGGAAATGCACGAGAACGCCGAATACGGCATCGCCGCGCACTGGATGTACAAGGAGGGCATGCCGCAAGACAAAGCCTACGAGGCGCGCGTCAACTGGCTGAGGCGGCTGATGGAATGGCGGCAGGACGTGACCGACGCGCCGGACTTCGTCGAGTCGCTCAAGAGTGACGTATTCCGAGAGCGTGTCTATGCCTTCACCCCGCGCGGTGACATCATCGATCTGCCGGCCGGCGCGACGGCCGTGGACTTCGCGTATCACGTCCACACCTCGGTTGGCGATCGTTGCCGTGGGGCGAAGGTCAACGGCCGGCTCGTCCCCCTCAACACCACCTTGCGCACCGGCGATCAGGTTGAAATCCTTACCGCCAAGCGCGGCGGCCCCAGCCGCGACTGGCTCAACGACGAGCTCGGCTTCGTCAAGTCGGCGCGCGCCAAGCAGAAGATCAAGAGTTGGTTCAAGAAACAGGATCGCGAGCAGAACCTGGCCGTGGGCCGCGACCTGATCGACCGCGAACTCAAGCGCCTCGGCATCGAGAAGATCGGGCACGAGGCAATTGCCGAGCTCTTTGGCTATCAAAAAGTGGAGAGCTTCTTGGAGGCCATCGGTTGCGGGGATATCGGATTGGGGCAGATCGGCGCGAGGCTCGACGAGGCCGAGCGCGAGGGGAGAAGCCCGGTCGAAATCCTGCCGCAGGCCGGCAAACTCAAAGCCGCTATGAGCTCGCAGGAGATCAATGTGCTGGGCACGCGCGGCCTCTTGACCACGCTGGCGCGCTGTTGCACGCCGGCCCCGGGCGATGACATCGTCGGCTTCCTCACGCGCGGGCGGGGCGTCACCGTCCATCGCCGCGACTGCCCCAACGCCCTCAACACGCGCGAAAAAGAGCGGCTCATCCGCGTTTCGTGGGGACAAGCCGCTCAATCCTATCCGGTCTCGGTGCGCATCAACGCCTACGACCGCGAGGGCCTGATGCGCGACATCTCGACGCTGGTCGCCGACGAGCACGTCAATATGAGCGCGGTGAGCGTGACCACCAAAAACAACATCGCCACCCTGCTGGTGACGATGGACGTGACCGACGTGGCTCAACTCTCCCGTCTCCTCGCGCGCATCGAGCAGCTGCCCAACGTGCTGGAGGCTCACCGCTGGAAGGCGGGGTGATAACCAATCCAAAATCCCAAATTCCAAATCCCAATTGCCGCCCCCTAACCCCTCGTCACCAGTATTCCCTCCAGTCTACTCCAAGCGCTCCCTCGATCTCCTCTCTCAACTTCGCCGGCGAGAACGGCTTGAGGACGTAGTGCTCCACGCCGAGTTCCTGCGCCCGATGGCGCTGGGCCGTGTCGGTGCGGACGCTGACGATGATGACCGGCACGCCGACGATGCGGCCTTCCTGTTGCAGTGACTCCAATAAATCCAGGCCGTTCATCTGCGGCAACATCAGGTCGAGCAAGATCAGATCGAGCCGCCGGTGCTCGATCAGCGCGATGGCCTCGTCGGCGCGGCCGGCCGTCAACACCTCGGCGGGCGCGTTCCGCAGCACCAACTGAATGAGATGAGCGATGTCGGGATCGTCTTCGATGGAGAGAATGATTTTTCGCTCGGCCATGATGGCTTTTCCTGTAGAGTGATCGGCCTCATTTTAGAACACTCAGGGCTTTGGCGCTAGAGTACATCCGCCCCTGTGTCGTGAGAATCACATTTGAATACGCAGGCGCCTCGCGTTCGCAGACCTCTTGACAACCTATGTTATAATGACGGCGAACTCCGGGTCGAGAAGGCAAATTGATCGGCGGATGACGACTTCCGATGGTCTGCTCAGCGTTGGCGATGCGCTCGAACGCTTGCTGGCCGAATTTCGACCTCTCGAGTCCGAAGTCATTCACGCCGACCTCGCGCTTGGGCGGGTACTTGCCAAAGCGATCGTTGCTCTGATCGACCTGCCGCCCTTTGCCAATTCAAGCATGGACGGTTACGCCGTCCGCGCCGCCGACGTCGCCGCGGCCTCAGCCGAAGCGCCGGTGACGCTGACGGTCACCGCCGATATTCCGGCCGGAGCGCGCCCGCCCGCCATCGCGCTGGCGCCGGGGTCGGCCGCCCGCATCATGACTGGCGCGCCGTTGCCGCCCGGCGTGGATGCGGTTATCCCCATCGAAGCGACCGACGACGCTCGCAGTTCCGCCGGCGCGCCGCCACCCGCGAAAGTCCGAATCCTGAATCCAGTTGCGCTCGGCGCAAACGTGCGTCTGCCCGGCGAAGATGTGCGCGCCGGCGTCGAAGTTCTGCCGGCCGGTCACGTCGTCCGGCCGGCTGAGATGGCCATGCTGGCCTCTCTGGGCCGGAACGAGGTGGCGGTGATCCGGAAGCCGCGTGTGGCGATCTTGTCCACCGGCGACGAACTGGTGGAGATCGCCGAGCCGCTTGCGCCGGGCAAGATCCGTGACTCGAACAGTTATGCGCTGGCCGCGCTCGTTCAGACGTATGGGGGAACGCCGATCCGTGTGGGCATTGCGCCCGATCGCGTTGCGGCGGTGCGCGAGCGGCTGGGAGCCGCGCTGGCTCAGAGCGCCGACTTGATCCTCAGCTCCGCGGGGGTTTCGGTCGGCGCATTTGATGTGGTCAAGACGGTCGTGCAGTCCGAAGGCTCGCTCGATTTCTGGCGCGTGCGGATGCGCCCCGGCAAGCCGCTGGCGTTTGGCCAGGTGCGCGGCGTGCCGTTCCTCGGCCTGCCTGGGAATCCGGTTTCGGCCATGGTCACCTTTGAAATATTCGCTCGTCCGGCAATCCTCAAGATGAGCGGACGATCTTCGCTGGCCAAGCCGCAAGTGCCGGCCCGGCTGCTCGAGGAGGTGTCGTCCGATGGCCGTGAAAGTTATCTGCGTGCCGTCGTTCAGCGCGAGGGAGCAGTCTACACCGCCCGGCTCACCGGCGGGCAGGGTTCCAATCTGATCACTTCGTTGACGCGCGCCAACGCGCTCGTCATTGTTCCGGCCGGCGTGACGCGAGTTCGCGCCGGAGAAACGTTGATGGCCTGGATGCTTCACTGGCCCGAGCAAGTCTTCTAATTCCTTTTTCTTGATTCGGAGGTCATCATGCCTCGCATTCGCTGTCACTACGAAGATTGTGTCTTTCTCGAAGAGGGCTACTGCGGCGCGGCCGCGGTGGAACTCGACCCCGATCTGGGCTGCCAGACCTATACTCGCGCGGACGAGGCGACGGCGGATGAAGAGGAGGAGTGGGAGGACGAACTCGAGGACGAACTCTGGGAGGACGAGGAAGAAGATCTGTACGAGGACGACGAAGACGACGACTGGGACGATGAACAGGAAGACGAATACTAAGCCCGCTTATCTTCTATCGTGATATTGATTGCCCGGCCGCAGATCGAGGCTGGCCGTCAACGCCGAAAGCACATGATCTCTGTGCCTCCTTCGGCGTTTTCTTTTCGAAGCCTCAGGGCCGCTCCCGCTGCTTGTGCTGTTCGATGGTGCGGGCGAAGATTTCTTCTCGCTCGGATTGGAGGCTGGCCGATCGCTTCTTCGATCTACCGGCCTGGCGCGGCGCGCGGCCCTGCATCGCTTGCCGTAGCGCCAGTTCCATCGCGGTGGCCGGCGACTCCTGCCTCTCTTCAGGCTCAGGCTCGGCTTCTTCGAGTGCCTTCATGCTCAGATTGATCTGGCGCTTCTTGCGATCCACGTTGAGCACCTTGACTTCGACTTCCTGCCCGATCTTGACGACCTCGCCCGGATGCCCGACGTAGCCATCGGCGACCTCACTCACGTGCACCAGCCCGGGCCGCTCGGCGCCGATATCCACGAACACGCCGAACTTCTCGATGCGTGTTACCTTTCCCCGGCGCACGCTGCCTGGCGTAATCTCGTCCCACTCCACCGCGACCGGTGGGATCAACGTCAGTTCCAGCCTCGCGGCGGCGGCGTCTACCTTCTTGACCCACACGGTCAGTTCTTGACCTTCCTGCACAACCTCGTCCACGCGATTGACGCGCTCGGGCTTGAGTTGCGAGATGTGAATCAGGCCGTCGCGCCCCGCGCCGACGTCCACGAACGCGCCGTATAATTCTACCTTCTTCACGACGCCCTTGAGTTCCTGCTTGGGACGCAGGTCGGCCAGCCGATATGACGCGGTGATGGCCTCGCCTTCGTTGCTCACAAGATTAATGCCTCAACTCTCTTCACGAATTCCCCGTTGGGTGCGCGCATTATACCAATCGGCGTTCAGGATTGTCAAAGCGCGCCGGATCACGGTATAATCCTCGCCGCCTGAGAAATCTATCACAGATTCGCGCCGAGGAGGCATATCGTTGCGCGCCCTGATCACCGGAGTGGGCGGGTTTGCTGGAAGCCATCTGGCCGACGCGCTGTTGGCCCGCCGTGAGACCGAAGTCTGGGGCTGTGTGATCGGAGGCGGGCGGCCGGAGTATCTTTCGGATCAAGTTCAGCTGATCGAGGCCGATCTCCGCGATCCAAAGGCCGTCCTCGCCCTGCTCGATCGTGTCCGGCCCGATCGTATTTACCACCTCGCCGGTCAGTCGTCCCCTCAGCAAAGTTGGACCGATCCCTGGGACACGCTCGAATCGAATCTGCGGCCGCAGGTCTATCTGTTCGAAGCGATCCTGCGGCTGGGCCTGGCACCGCGCGTGCTGGTTGTCGGCTCGAACGAAGAATACGGGAGAGTGCTGCCCGAGGATTTGCCGGTGCGCGAGACGACCAGCCTTCGACCTTACAGCCCTTACGGCGTGAGCAAAGTCGCGCAGGATCTGCTCGCCCTGCAATACTTTCTCAGCCGCGGCTTGCACGCGGTTCGCGTGCGGCCATCCAACCACATCGGGCCGCGACAGAACGAGCGATTCGTGGCGCCGGCCTTCGCCCGACAGATCGCGCGAATCGAGGCCGGCCTCCAGCCGCCGGTGATGCGAGTGGGCAATCTCTCGGCCCGGCGCGACTTCACCGACGTGCGTGACATCGCGCGTGCCTATTGGCTTGTGCTCGAACGCGGCGAGCCGGGCGAAGTGTACAATGTGGGCTCGGGTCTGGCTGTGCCGGTGCAGGCGATCCTCGACGGCCTGCTGGCGCTGACGACGGCGGACATTCGAGTTGAAGTGGATGCGGCCCTGTTGCGCCCGGTGGACCTGCCGGAGCAAAGTTGCGATCCGGGCAAACTGCGAGCGCGCACCGGCTGGGAGCCGCAAATTACGCTCGAGCAAACGCTGCGGGACTTGCTGGATTATGAAAGAGCGAGACTTACTGAAAGGAACGGGCTCGAGTCTTGAAGGGCCAGCCCGAAGAGTGCCATGCCAACAGCCTTAGTTACCGGTGTCACGGGCCAGGACGGCAGTTACCTCGCCGAATTTCTTCTGTCCAAAGGCTACCGCGTCGTCGGGATGGTGCGCCGCACCAGCACGATCAACTTCGACCGCATTCGGCACATTCAAAACGACATCGAAATCGTGCAGGGCGACCTGCTCGATCAGATGTCGGTGGTGGACATTCTCAACGAACACAAGCCCGACGAGGTCTACAACCTCGCGGCGCAGTCGTTTGTTCCGACGTCTTGGAAACAGCCTGTGCTAACGGGCGAGTTCACCGCCCTGGGCGTGACGCGGATGCTGGAAGCGATTCGGATGGTCAACCCGGGGATTCGTTTCTATCAGGCGTCGTCAAGCGAGATGTTCGGCAAAGTTCAGGATGTGCCGCAGAATGAAAAGACGCCGTTCTACCCGCGCAGCCCGTATGGCGTCGCCAAGGTCTACGGGCACTGGATCACAGTGAACTATCGCGAGAGTTACAATCTATTCGCGTCCTCCGGCATACTTTTCAACCACGAATCGCCGCGCCGAGGACTCGAATTTGTCACGCACAAAGTCACGCACGGCGCGGCCAAGATCAAACTCGGCAAAGCAAAGGAACTCCGCCTCGGCAACCTCCAGGCCCGGCGCGATTGGGGCTTTGCCGGCGATTACGTGAAGGCGATGTGGCTCATGCTCCAACAGCCGAAGTCCGACGATTACGTCGTCGCTTCCGGCGAGACGCACTCGGTCGAGGAACTTTGCCATGTCGCCTTCGAGCATGTAGGGTTAAATTATCACGATTACGTCGTGCAGGATCAGCGTTACTTCCGCCCGGCCGAAGTGGATTTGCTCGTCGGCGACGCCTCGAAGGCCGGCGGGATGCTCGGCTGGGAGCCGAGCCTGTCGTTCAAGGAATTGATTCAGATGATGGTCGAAGCCGATCTGGAAGCGATTAAGATTGGACGAGAGGTATAGCCGCGAGGAATAATGGAACATCAGATCAAATTCGGCACCGACGGCTGGCGCGGCGTCGTCGCCGAAGATTACACCTTCGCCAACGTGCGGCGTTGCGCGCAAGGCTTCGCCGAGTATCTTCTCGACAAAGGCTGGAAAGGCGAGTGGGTGGTCGTCGGCCACGACAAACGCTTTGCCTCCGAGAATTTCGCGGCGGCGGCGGCCGAGGTGCTGGCGGCCAACGGCCTGCGCGTCTGGCTCACCGACGGCCCGACGCCGACGCCGGCGATCGCCTATGCCGTGGTGGACAAGAAAGCAGTCGGCGCGATCAACATCACCGCCTCGCACAACCCGCCGACCGATAACGGCTTCAAAGTCCGCGACCCGAACGGCGGCGCGATTGACCCGGCCAGCCTGTTGGAGATCGAAGCGCGCATCCCCGCCAGCGGCGGCGTGAAGCGGCTGGCCTATTCCGAAGCCGAAGCCAAAGGGCGGATCAAGAAATTTGACGCTGCCCCCGCCTACATCTCCAATCTCCAATCTCTCGTTGACCTGGAACCAATCAAGGGGGCGGGCTTCAACGTCCTCGTCGAGCCGATGTGGGGCAACGGCGCGGGCTGGTTCCCGCGTTTGCTGGCAGGAGGCAAAACGACGATGCGCGAAATTCACAACGAACGCAACCCGTCGTTCCCAGAGATGCACCGCCCGGAGCCGATCCCGCCGAACGTGGATGTCGGTCTGCGCCGGACGGTCGAACTCGGCGCGGACGTTTTGCTCATCACCGACGGCGATGCCGACCGTATGGGCATCGGCGACGAGAACGGGCGCTTTCTGAATCAACTGCAAGTCTTCGCCCTGCTCGCGCTCTATCTGCTCGAAGTCCGCGGTCAGCGAGGGCCGATTGTCAAAACGCTCAGCACGACCTCGATGCTCGACAAGCTCGGCGAGTTGTACGGCGTGCCGGTGTACGAAACCGGCGTCGGCTTCAAGTACGTCGCGCCGAAGATGATCGAAACGAACGCGATGATCGGCGGCGAGGAATCCGGCGGCTACGCCTTTCGCGGCAGTGTGCCGGAGCGCGACGGCATTCTCGGCAATTTGCTCTTTCTCGATTTCATGGTGAAGACCGGCAAGAAGCCCTCGCAGTTGCTTGACTATCTTTTCAGCAAAGTCGGCGCGCATTTCTACGACCGCATTGACACGCAGTTCCCGACCGAACAGCGCGACAGCGTGAAGCAAAGGGTTATCGCCGCCAAGCCCGGCATCGCACTCGGCGGCTTGACTGTGGCGAAGATTGATACCGCGGACGGCTTCAAGTTCTTCTTCGACGGCGGCGGCTGGATGCTCATCCGCTTCTCCGGGACGGAGCCGATCATTCGGGTGTATTGTGAAGTGCTGGATGAAGGGCGGGTGAAGCCGGTGCTCGAAGACGGACTCAGACTCGCCGGGCTGAAATAGAAAGCGGAGTAACTGCTATGTTGGTCGCCGAAACTCGATACGAACACGTCGCACTGGATCAGAATAGCGTGCCCACTATCGCCGGAACAAATATGAAGGTGGTCGAACTGGTGCTTGAAAGAACGGCCTATGGTTGGAGTCCCGAAGAGCTGCACTTTCAGCATCCGTATCTGACAATGGGCCAGATTCATTCGGCGCTGGCTTATTACTGGGATCACGCTGACGAACTCGACCGTGATATTGAGCGCCGGTTGCAACGCGTTGATGAGATCCGGCGGGCGGCGGGGCCGCCGCCCCTCGTTGCACGGCTTAAGGCCAAAGGGCTGATCTGATGCCGATCTCGCTTTACATGAACCAGCATGTGCCGCGCGCTATCACGGTTGGCCTCCGTTTGCACGAAGTGGATGTGATCACAGCCCAGGAGGATGGAGCAAGTCGATTCGAGGATCCCGCATTGTTGGACCGGGCCGGTGAGTTGGGGCGAGTGCTGTTTACGCAAGACGACGACCTATTGGTTGAAGCGGCACGACGGCGGAAAGAGGGCATTTCCTTTCATGGCGTGATTTACGCGCATCAGCTGCGGGTCCCAATCGGCACATGTATCGAGGACTTGGAGATCGTCGCAAAGGCTGGAGAGTCCGAAGACATGATGAACAGAGCAGAGTTCCTGCCGCTGTGACAAACGTCTTCCCTTGTCTGATCGACACCCACTGCCACCTCGACTTCGACCGCTACGACGCCGACCGCGCCGAGGTGATCGAACGAGCCAGCGAGGCCGGGGTGACGCGCATCGTCAATCCCGGCGTGGATTTCGAGAGCAGTCGTCGCGCAATTGCGTTGGCGAATGAGCATCCGGAGATTTTTGCCGCCGTCGGCTTGCACCCGAACTCGTGCGGCGAGCTGAGCGACGAACAGATTGCCGAACTGCGCGATCTCGCCAGCCATCGGCGCGTGGTGGCGATTGGCGAGATCGGCGTTGACTATTACTGGAAGAAATTCCCGCCCGAGGCCCAGCGGCGGGGCTTCGAGGCGCAGTTGCGATTGGCCGACGAATTGAACCTGCCGGTCATCGTCCACGACCGCGAGGCGCACGACGACGTCCTGACGGCCATTGAGGCATTTTCCCGCGAGCGGCGCGGTGACAAGGCGATCATCTTGCATTCTTTTTCCGGCAACTTGACCGAGGCGAATCGGGCGCTCGCCGTCGGCGCGTATCTCGGCGTGACCGGCGCGGTGACGTATCCGAAGTCGCACGAACTGCGCCGCGTGGGGAACTTCGCGCCGCTCGACCGCTTGCTGGTCGAGACCGACGCGCCCTTCCTGCCACCTCAGCCTCGTCGGGGCCAGCGCAACGAGCCGGCCTGGGTGCGCTGGATGGCCGAGCAAATTGCCGAAGTGAAAGGCCTGCCGGTCGAGGCGGTCGCCGAGGCGACGACGGCCAACGCCGAGCGCGTATTTGACTTTGAGAGTCACCAGTGATCACGACTGACATTTTTGCGTCGGTGCGCCATGAGCTGGGCGCGGTCGAAGCCAAGCTGCGCGAAATTGCGCCCAACCAGCACGAAGCGCTGACCGGTGCGACCGAGCATCTTTTGGCCTCCGGCGGCAAGCGCGTGCGGCCGGCGCTCGCGCTCCTCGCCGCCTCGGCCTTCGGCGCGGAGACGCAGCGCGCAGTCGCGCTGGCGGCGGCGGTCGAGATGCTGCACACCGCCACACTGGTTCACGACGATCTCATCGACGGCTCGTTACTGCGGCGCGGCATCCCCACGCTCAACGCGCAGTGGACCCCGGCGGCGACGGTGCTGACCGGCGATTACCTCTTCGCCCGCGCCGCGAGCCTGGCCGCCGAAACCGACAGCGTGGAGGTGATGGACGTGTTCGCCCGCACGCTGATGGTGATCGTCAACGGCGAGATCAATCAACTGTTCATCAGCCGCGGCCGAGCGAGCCGCGACGATTATTACCGGCGCATCTACGCCAAGACCGCCTCGATGTTCGCCCTGGCCACCGAGGCCGGCGCGATCCTCGGCGCGGCCGGCGACTCCGCCATCGCCGCCATGCGCGACTACGGCAAAGAAGTCGGCATGGCCTTCCAAATCGTGGACGACATCCTCGACTACGTCGGCGACGAGGCGCACGTCGGCAAGCCCGTCGGCAACGATCTGCGGCAAGGTCTGGTGACACTGCCCGCGCTGTATTTCCTCGAATCTCACCCGGACGACCCGCACATGGCCGCGATCCTCAACGGCCGCTCCGGCGACCCGGCGCAGGTGGCGGTCGTCGTCGACTCGATCCGCGCCTCCGGCGCGGTGAACGAAGCCATGGCCGAGGCCCGGCGCTTCGTCGCGAAAGGCCGCGACGCGCTTTCGGCGGTGCCTGACGGCCTACAGCGCGACGCGCTCGACGCTCTCGCCGACTACGTCGTCCGCCGCGATCTGTGACCTCCCCCGATCTTTCAATCATCATTCTCAACTGGAATGTGCGGGATTTGCTGCGCGCCAGCCTCCGGTCGCTGGCGCATTCTCCGGCGTTGAGCGTTGAGACGATCGTCGTGGACTCGGCCTCGACCGACGGCTCCGCCGAAATGGTCGCGCGTGAATTTCCCGGCGCGCATCTCATCGCCGCCGCCGAGAATCTCGGCTACTCGCGCGGCAACAACCTCGGGCTGGCGGCGAGTCGCGGGCGCCACCTGTTGATCCTCAACCCCGACACCGCCATCGTCGGCGACGCGCTCGACGCGATGGTGAATTACGCCGAAGCGCACCCCGATGTCGGCATCCTCGGCCCGCAGTTGCTCAACGCCGATGGGTCGGTGCAGTCCTCGCGCCGCCGCTTCCCGACGCTCGTGACCGCATTCTTTGAAAGCACCTGGCTTCAGCCGTACGCGCCGCGCCGCGTGCTCGACCGCTATTACGTTCACGACGCCTCCGACGACGCAACTTCTGATGTGGATTGGGTGACGGGCGCGTGCCTCCTCGTGCGCCGCGCCGTGGTTGAGCAAATCGGCGGATTCGACGAAGAGTTTTTCATGTATTCGGAAGAGATGGACTTCTGCCGCCGTGCGAGGACCGCTGGCTGGCGTGTTGTGTATTTTCCGGGCGCGAAGATTTATCACTTCGAGGGCAAGTCGTCCGAGCAGGCCATCCCCGAGCGCCACATCCGATTCCAGCGTAGTAAGGTTCGCTATTTTCGGAAGTATCATGGCCCGCTCACCGCAAGCGCACTTCGACTTTTCTTGTTGACAAGTTATCTCCAGCAACTGTTGCTCGAAGGGGTAAAGGGCCTCGTCGGCCACAAGCGCGAATTGCGACGGCAGAGGGTGAGGGCCTACTGGCAAGTGCTGAGGTCGGGGTTGAAGTGATGGCAAGGGGTCATGGGTGATCGGTCATTGGGGATTGCAG
>JACQED010000261.1 GCA_016200785.1 Chloroflexota bacterium | reverse complement strand
CGCGCCAGTGCGTCGAACTGGGCATCCCGCGGATGTGGATGCACTGCTCGCTGGGGGCACGGCCCTTTCTGCCCGACCTGGCGGCGAAGATCGGCAGCGCGTCGCCCGAAGCCGTGCGGCTGTGCCGCGAACACAAAATAGCCGTGATCCCAGGCGGCTGTCCGATGATGTTCTGCCCGCCGGTGGATTTCGGGCACGCCTGCATGCGCGGGCTGTTGCGAGTGACGGGCAGTTTGTCTTTCAACTGAGGTCATACCACAAAGACACGAGGTCACGAAGATCACAAAGAACCGGTGTTGCTTCGTGCCCTTGTGCCTTCGTGGTTGGGTCAACTTGTGAGGAGGCGCCTGTGCCTGATCGAAAGAAAGTCACACTTCCAGACCTTGTGAAAAAGATGACCGATGGCGCGCCCATCACCATGATCACCTGCTACGACTACGCGATGGCCTATCTCGTAGAGCAAGCCGAGGTGGATATGGTGCTGGTCGGCGACAGTTTGGGCATGACGATGCTCGGCTACGAGTCGACTCTGCCGGTGACGATGGACGACATGATCCGGCACGCGCAGGCCGTGCGGCGCGGCACGCCCCATGCTTGGCTCATCGGCGACATGCCGTACATGTCGTATCAGCCGTCGGTCGAGACGGCCATTCGATGTGCGGGGCGCTTCATGGCCGAGGCCGCGTGCGATGCCGTCAAGTTGGAGGGCGGCGCGGAGATGGCCGATCGCATGGAGGGTATTGCCAAATCCGGCATTCCAGTCATGGGCCACCTCGGGCTTACGCCGCAGAGTATGTCGGCGCTGGGCGGGTTCAAAGTGCAGGGCAAAGATGCGGCGCGCGCAAAGAAGATCGTTGACGACGCCAAAGCCCTCGAAGACGCCGGGGCCTACAGCGTTCTGCTGGAGATGGTGCCCGACCGCGTGTGCCAGATCATCACCGAGCGCGCGGGCATTCCGATCATCAGCCTCGGCTCCGGGCCTTACGCCCACGGCCAATTGCTGATCTTCCACGACATGTTCGGCCTCTATCCGCGCTTCAAGCCGAAGATGGCGAAGGTGTACGGCAACGCCGGCGAGGTCATCCTGAACGGCCTCAAGCAATACGTGGCCGAAGTGACCGACCGCCAGTTCCCGCAGCCGGAGCACTGGTTTGGGATCAAAGATGAGCAATTGGAAGAACTGAGGCAGATGTTGAGCAAGTGAAACGTGATACGTGATGCGTGATGCGTGAAATGTGACGCATCGCCCATCACGCGTCACGTTGAGAGAAGTCACTATGAACAACAACCTGCAAGACAAACTCCGCATCTCCGAAGAGAACTTGAACGCGATCAACGCGCTTCTGCTCGATCCGAATAGCCGCGTGGTCAACGCCTTCCTCGACGTGGTGGGGAAATACGGCACGCCGGAGGAGATCAACCGTAAGGCCGAGGCCGCACGTCAATTGCCGAGTCTCCTCTCGCGACTCGACGAGATCAAATCGCCCTACCGCAATGACCTCGACTGGCTGGCGGAACAGCGCGATCGCGGCGCGTTCATCAGCCTTCCCGACTACCGCCGCAAGGTACTGGGCAAACGCGCCGAGGAAATGAAGTTCGACGAGTCATTCGCCGTCACGCTGGAGATCAGCGCCTTTCAGTATTTCCCGTGGCTGATCGCGGAAGCCAGGCGGGCCATTGAGAGGGGCGAACTGATGCCGAGCCGCTTTATTCGCGTCCGCAAGATGAAAGAGTCGGAGGCCGACTGCGGCGACATGCTGGCGGTGGCCGCCGCCATGCAGATCGTCGGCGCGAGTTACGTGGAGACGCTCGACACCAAAGGCACCGACGGATCGAACATCCACCTCGGCGGGCCGGAGACGATCACCGGCTACTTCGGCGGCGTCGGCCAGCCGAACGAGTACGCGCTCAAGTGGCTGGACGAGTTCCTTTATTACTACACGACTTACGGCGTCACGCAGGTGCTTAACCTCAACCCCGGCACGGTGCTGTTGGGCTACCTGCTCTACAAGCTGGGCGTGAATAACGAGTTCAAGATTTCGGTGTTCATGGGCAACGATAATCCGTACGCCGTCCTGTGGACGCTGCTCGGCGCGAAACTGTTCTCACGCCCCGACCCCCGTTCGCCGGGGGCTCCGGGGGCAGGCGGCAGCAGCCCGCTCATCGGTTTCAACTTTAGCAACTCGGTGAACAACGAAACCATCGAACTGTGCGCCGAGGCGCGCCACGCGCTCGACTTTGAAACCGTCGTCCGTTTCGAGCACCATATCACGGAGGCGTGGAAGAGTATCGTCCGCCAGCCGTATGACCGGCGGGCCGAGTTGGTGAAGATCGCCGGGCGCGTGGCGAATGTTTCGGCCAAGCACGAAGGCGGGGAGGTGGATGTGGAGCCGACGCGCGAACACCCTTCGGACATCCTCGATTACTTCATGGCGAAGCAAGACGTGGAGGCCAAAGGGCTGATGCCGGCGCTGCTGGCGAATTATCTCGACAAGCACGAGGCGGTGAACCGCACGGCGCAGGCGCTCACGGAGAATGGATTGACGTTTGTGGCGGCGAGGAAACTACATGGGAACTGAGGGAAACGAGGGAACAGAAGGAACTTGCTATAGTTCCCCGATTTCCATCAGTTCTCTCAGTTCCCTTTGGAGTGTATCATGACCATCACCGAGTTGCGAACCGACCTGGCCGAAAAGATTCGAGCCGAAACGGGCGAGAACGTATTCCTCTGCTACCAATGCGTCAAGTGCACCTCTGGCTGCCCGCTGGCGGAGTACTTTGACCTCGCGCCGAATCAGGTCATGCGCGCGGCTCAGTTGGGGCAGGAAGATCTCGCGCTCTACGCGAAGACGCCCTGGCTGTGCGCCTCGTGCCAGACCTGCACCACGCGCTGCCCGCAGGGCATTGACGTGGCGAAGGTGATGGACTTCATGGTGAAAGAGGCGGGGGAGCGCGGCATTCCGTCCAAAGTGCCCGAGATCGCCCTGTTCCACAAGGTCTTCCTGCGCAACGTCAACCTTCTCGGCCGCGCCTACGAACTCGGGCTGATCGCCGAAATGAATCTCCGCACCGGCCAGCCGTTCAAAGACGCCGGCATGGGGTTGGACATGATCCGCAAGGGCAAGATCAAACTCACGCCGGCCTTCGTGCGGCCGCCGATACGGTCAAAGCCTGTCGAGAAACGTCCCGGCCAAATCGGCTATTATCCCGGCTGCTCGCTGCACTCGATGGCCTCCGAGTACGATCACTCCATCCACGCCGTGGCCGAAGCCCTCGGCCTCGAACTGGTCGAGCCGGAAGGTTGGGTGTGCTGCGGCTCGTCGCCGGCCCACCGCGCCGACCCCGAGCTCGCCGTCGAACTCCCGTTAAAGAACCTTGCGTTGATCGAGCAGATGGGATTGAGCGACGTGACGGTGCCATGCGCCATGTGCTTCAGCCGCTTCCGCACCGCCCTGCACGAGACCGAGGCCGAATCCGGCGCTCCATCACGCATCTCGCATCACGCATCATCGCGCACGGCCTTCAGGCCAGTCCCCGGGGGACGTTTTGCGCTGCACGCTGCACGGCCCAATGTCGCCGTCCACTCCCTCCTCGACACTCTAACGAATCAAGTGGGCCTCGCGCAAATCCGCCAGTGCGTCACCAAGCCACTAGCCGGGTTGAAAGTGGCGTGTTATTACGGCTGTCTGCTCACCCGTCCGCCCAAAGTCACTCAGGCCGAGAATCCCGAGTATCCGCAGATCATGGATCATCTCATGTCGGCGCTGGGCGCGATGCCGGTGGATTGGGGAAGCAAGACAGCCTGTTGCGGCGCGTCGCTCTCACTCACGCGCACCGAGATCGCCCTCGACCTGAGCGCGCGCATCATCGCCGACGCGCGCGCCGCCGGCGCCGATGCCGTCGTCG
>JACQED010000278.1 GCA_016200785.1 Chloroflexota bacterium | reverse complement strand
GGCCGGAACAGGGGTAACTATACTCAAAATCAGGCTTTCCGCAAGCCCCTATCTGAGGCCAACTTGACACACACGTTATTAGGCGAATCCGGGGAAACTCGCTAAAACGCGAGCAGTTCTTGTATTCGCGCTCCTATTGCTTCGATGCTCGGCACAAGCGCCGTCATGAGACCGGAGTTGTAGGGGATCGGGCAATCGGCGGTGGCAAGGCGTTCGATGGGGGCATCCAGCGCGGTGAATGCGTCCTGTGAGACGGTTGCCGCGATCTCCGCGCCAAAGCCGGCGGTCAGCGTATCTTCGTGGACAATGAGACACTTGCCGGTTTGGCGCACCGAGGAGATTACCGCCTCCCGATCCCACGGGACGATCGTCCGCAGGTCGAGAATCTCGATGCGGCCAGCGAACGGCTCCGCCGCTGAAAGACAGCGATACACCATCTCGCCCCACGTGACGACGGTGAGTTCGCCGCCGGTCGTGAGCCGGGCGGCCGCGCCGAACGGCAGGACGAAATCGTCGCCGGGGTACGGGCGGCGCGCCGGCGGGGTGTCGAGCAGGGCGCGGTGCTCGAAGAAAATGGTGGGATCGTTGCCGCGCAGAGATTCGCGAAGGAGGCCGACGGCATCTTCCGCGTTCGACGGAAAAGCCAGCCGCCAGCCAGGTGAGTGGGCGTAAACCGCCTCGCCGCTGACCGAGTGCCACGGGTCGCCGGTCTTTTTGCCGTAGCCGACCGGGATGCGAACGACCATCGGCGCACCGAATTTGCCCGCCGTGCGCCAACGCATCCAGCCGCAGTCGTTGATCTGCTCGGTCGCCGGGTCGGCGTATTTGCGGAATTGAATCTCCGGGATGGGCAGAAGGCCGGCCAGCGCCATGCCTACTGCCGTGCCGATGATGCCCTCCTCGGAGAGCGAGGTGTCGAACACGCGCTCGCACGAGAATTTGCTCTGGAGGTCGAGCGTCGCGCCGTGCACGCCTCCCTTGACGCCGACGTCTTCACCGAAGACGAGGACGCGCGGGTTGGCCGCGAGTTCGGACTCGAGCGTGCGGCGGATGGCGTCGAGCATGTTGATGCGAGGGCCTTCTGCGGGTGGCGAGTGACGGGTGACAAGTGGCGCGGAGAGAGAAACTCCTTCGGGCAACAACCCGCCAACGCGTTGAGGAAGGCCCTCGAAGAAAACGTGACGAGCCGCTGTGGCGGGATCGGGATCGGCCTGAGCGAGGGCCGCATCGCGAGCAGCGGCGATTTTGGCGTTGACTTCGCCCTCAAGTTCCTCCCACGCTTTGACGCTGAGAATGCGTTTGGCGGAAAGGAATTTGCGGAGGTGAGGGAGGGGGTCGCGCGCCTCTTCGTCGGCGCGCACCTCGGGCGGCTTGTAGGCTTGATTGTCCACAATCGAGTGGCCGGCCAAGCGCGGTACGCGCACACGCAGAAGGACGGGGCCGAAGCGTGAACGCACGAGGTGAACCGCTTCGGTAATCTTCGCGGCGGTGTCTGCCGGGTTGCTTCCGTCCGCCTGCACGACGGTCAAGTTTGCGAAGCCGGACAGGTTGGCAGCGATGTTTGTGCCGGGTGTCTGCAGAAGGCTCGGCACGGAGATGGCATACGAGTTGTCTTCGACGAAAAAGAGGAGGGGGAGTTTAAGCGTGGTGACTGTGTTGAGCGCCGACCAGAAACCACTAGCGGCGGTCGAGCCGTCGCCGCCGAGCGCAACTGAGGCCGCGCCCTCCCAATCTTCCTCGTTCAAGACGTTGCGGCGATAAGTGATGGCGTGCGCCCAACCGGCCGCGGGCGTGTACTGCGCACCGACGTCGCCGGAGGAGGGCAGAACGGTGACGCCGTTGCGAGGCGGCATCGAAAAGATCACACCCACGTCCCGGCCCTCCGAAGGGCTTCCGGCTTTCGCCATGTCGGCGGCGAGGGCTTCCTGCGCGGTGAGGCCTGCGGCGAGCATGAATGGCCGCGAGCGGTAATACACGGCGGCGGCGTCGTGCTTGTGGGTCAAATGTAAAGCGAGGAGTATCTGTGCAAGGTCGTGCCCGCGCGCCGAGAATTGATAAACCACTTTCCCGGCTGGGGCGAGTTCGGTCTCCTCGATGCGATCGATCGCGCGCGAGGTGAGGAGCAGGCGGGCGACGAGGGGCCAGTTGACCTCAGAAGGCATCGAGAGGAATTATATTACTTTCCTCCCAATCGCCACAAACACACTGAGCTCCTCCACCGTCCCACCCGGCCCGGCGGCGAGCATGAACGGCCGCGAGCGGTAATACACTGCGGCGGCGTCGTGCTTGTGGGTCAAATGTAAAGCGAGGAGTATCTGCGCAAGATCGTGCCCGCGCGCCGAGAACTGATACACGACCTTCCCTGCCGGGGCGAGTTCGGTCTCCTCGATGCGATCAATCGCGCGCGAGGTGAGGAGCAGGCGGGCGACGAGGGGCCAGTTGATCTCAGAAGGCATCGAGAGGAATTATATGACTTTCCTCCCAATCGCTACAAACACACTCAGCGACTCTACACTCCCGTCCGGCGCCGCCGCACAGCACGTCCCCTCCGCGCAGTCCACATCAATGTCGGTCAATCCCGCCTCGGCGAACCAGCGGCGAATGTCGGCGCGGTCGAAGCCGAGCCACAGGTCGGCCATCTGCTCGCGCTGCCATTCGTGATTGTGTGTGTCGAGGTCGGTGAGGCACAGCACGCCGCCCGGTTTCAACAGCCGCGCCATCTCACGAATCGCGGCGGCGGGATCGGGCGCGTGGTGGAGGTACATGTTGGCAAACACGCCGTCTAGCGCGCCGTCGGGCAGGGGTAGTCGGTCACCGGGGGCTTCGCGCAGTTCGACGTTCGGAAAAGCGGCGAGGTTGCGGCGGGCGACGGCGAGCATCTCCGGGCTAGCGTCGAAGCCGTACACCTTCGCGGCTTTCGGCGCGAGGCCCATCGCCACGAAACCTGTGCCCGTGCCGACGTCGGCGACGACAGCGTTCGGGTAAAGCGGCGATGGATGCAACGCCGCTACCCTGGCAATTGCCGCATCGCGCATGTGCTCGGTAAAGTAACCGGCGCGGATTTCGTCCCACTGGTCGGCGACGGCGGAGAAGTAGGTTTTTGAGTCGGTCATGCTCGTGCTTCCTTATCTTCGAAAGTAAGCGTTCAGGTGGTCTCGC
>JACQED010000277.1 GCA_016200785.1 Chloroflexota bacterium | reverse complement strand
GTAATCTCCGCCTCATCCAACGTCAGCAGTCGCCGATCCTTCATCAGCACTTTGCCGCCGCAAATCGTCGTCGTCACCATCGAGGCTTCCCAGCCGAAGATGATGTGCCAGGGCAGGTTGCCCGCCGTCAGAGGCGTCGTCGGGTGATAATCCACGAAGATGAGGTCGGCATACGCGCCCGGGGCGACAACGCCGAGGGGCGCGGAAGGGAAGAACACATTGGCAAGCGCGGCGTTGTTTGCGACGGCCATCTGCGCGACGTTGGAGCCGCCCGCCCGACGCGGGTCGCGGCTCGTGACTTTGTGAAGGAAATACGCCGTCTTCCACTCTTCCCACATCGCGTTCGAGAAGCCGTCATTGCCCAGGCAAACCTTGACGCCCGCGCGGAGCAGGCCATCCACATCCGCCGCGCCGACGGCGTTGTTCATGTTCGAGCGTGGCTGGTGAGTCACCCACGTTTCGGTTTCGCGCAGCAGTTCGGCCTCCCGATAGTCAATGTGAACGCAGTGCGCCGTGATGGTACGCGGGTTGAGAATGTCGAACTTCTGCAATCGATCCACAACGCGCATGCCGCTCTTCTTGAGACTGTCGTATTCGTCGGCCTCGTGCTCGGCGACGTGAATGTGAAAGCCTCCATCGTGCGCGGCCCGACACGCCTCCAGTGTTTCATCAGAGAGCGTGAGACTGGCGTGCAATCCAAACGTCGCCGCAATTTGGATTTTGGGATTTTGGATTTGGGATTTCGCAAAGCGTACGTTTTCCGCAATTCCCGCGTTCGCCTTCTCCGAGCCGTCACGATCCGTCACTTCGTAACAGAGGCAGGCGCGAAGGCCCGCTTGCTCGACGGCTTCGGCGATCACGTCGAGCGAACCGTCGATCGCGTTCGGGCTGGCGTGGTGATCGATCAGCATCGTCGTGCCGTGCTTGACCGCATCCACGAGGCACACCAGCGCAGAATAGCGCACATCGTCCGGCGTGAGGGCCTTGTCAAGTTTCCACCAAAGGCGCGCCAAGATTTCGGGAAAATCCTTCGGCGGGTCGCCGGGGATCGCCATGCCCCTCGCAAACGCGCCATAGAAGTGGGTGTGGGCGCAGATGTTGCCGGGCATCACGTACTGCCCACGCGCGTCGAGCGTCTCGACACGCGGATATTTCCTTTGCAGTTCGGCGCTCGGGCCGAGTTCGACAATGCGATCGCCGTCGAGATAGAGGGCGTAGTTGTCGAGGATTTGATTCGCCGAAGGGGCCCAAGTAATGAGAGCGGCGTTGGTGATGAGCATCATTTTGATTATACAACACCCTCCTCCCGCATCGTCGCAATATTTTCTCCACTATATCCCACCTCTGATAGTATCTCCTCCGTATGCTCTCCCAACTTCGGCGGCAGGCGGCGATAGGTCGGCGGCGTGCCGGCGAGGCGAACGGGATTAGCAAGAGTGTGGAGAACGCCGGCGGGATGCGCCATCTCCACGACGTTGCCCCGCGCGAGATAGTGCGGATCGGACAGGATGTCCGGCACGGAGTTGATCGGCCCGCAGGGAATCTCGGCTTCCTGAAGTCTGGCAAGCCAATTTTCCGCTTTGCCTGTCCGAAGTTTGCGCTGAATCAGATCGACGATCTCGGCGCGATTGGCGAGGCGGGCCTGGTTGGTCGCGAACTTCGGATCGTCGCGAACTTCGGAGCCGAGGCCGAGAATATCACAGAAGGCGGCCCACTGCCTGTCACTGCCCACCGAGATGATAATCGCCTTATCCTGCGTCTCAAAGACTTGATAGGGCACAATGCTTGGATGCTGGTTTCCGAGTCGTTTCGGCGGCTCGCCCGTGGCGAAATACTCGGCGGCGACGATCGTCAGCCAGGCCGCTTGAGACTCGAGCAGTGAGTTATCAATGATCTGCCCCTGCCCGCTCTGCGCGCGATTGAGGAGCGCGGCGAGGATACCGATCGCGGAATAGAGGCCGGTCGCCATATCAGCCAGAGGCACGGGATACCGCACGGGATCGCCGTCAACCTCGCCGGTCAGGCTCATCATCCCGCCTTCGCCCTGCGCAACGAGGTCATAGCCACTGCGCCAGGCGTATGGCCCCGAGTGACCGTAGCCGGTGATCGTGCAATAGATGAGCCGAGGATGCTTCTCGCGGAGCGCCTCGGGGTCGATGCCCGCCCGCGTAAGGCTTTCGCGCCGGGGGATATTGCAGATGAACACATCGGCGGTCGCCAGGAGACGTTGAAGAATGTCACGCCCCGCCGGGGATTGGATGTTCAACGTCAGACTGCGCTTGTTGCGATTGGTTGAGTTGAAATACGCGCTCTCGCCGCCGAACGTGCGAGCGCCCCAGCCGCGAGACTGCTCGCCTGTGCCGGGGCGCTCTATCTTGATCACGTCTGCGCCGAGGTCGCCCAACAGCATGGTGCAGTACGGCCCGGCGAGGGCTTCGGTGAGGTCAACGATGCGAATGCCGACGAGGGCTTCCATCCTATCCCGTCACCGCCTCATCGGTAACGGCCAACGCCTTGTTGATGATTTCAAACACCTCCCGCAGCTCCGCCTCGGTCACTGACAGCGGCGGATTGGTGTGGAGCATGTTGCGCCACGTGAAGGCATACACGCCGTTGTCTTTGAAAAATGCGCCGAGCTTCGCCATCTCCGGACTCGGGCCGACGTAGGGGGCCATCGGCTCTCTTGTCTTGCGGTTTTTCACCAGTTCGATCACGCCGAACACGCCAATGTTGCGCACGTCGCCCACCGACGGGTGCTCGGCCTTGAGGTCGTCCATCAGGCCGGCCATGACCTTGCCCATGCGCTTCGAATTGCCCACCAGATCGTCATCCTTCAATACGCGCAAATTCGCCACTGCGGCGGCCAGGCTCATCGGGTGCGCGCTGTAGGTCAGGCCGCCGTAAAACACCTTGTCGCGAAAAAAGTCGTAAATCTTCCCGCTGATGGCGACCGCACCGAGCGGCATGTAGGCCGAGGTCAGCCCTTTCGCCATTGTGATCAGGTCGGGCACGACTTTCCAGTGATCCACCGCGAACCATTCGCCGGTGCGCCCGAGGCCGCACATCACCTCGTCGCAGACCAGCAGGATTCCGTGCTTGTCGCAAATACCGCGCAGGCCCTGCAAGTAACCGTCCGGCGGGATGATGACGCCGTTCGTGCCGGTTACGGTTTCGAGGAAGATCGCCGCGATAGTGTGCGGCCCTTCGTACATGATGATCTCCTCAATCTGGTCGAGACACTTGCGCGCAAAAACCTGATCGCTGTCGCCTTCTTGATACAACGAACTGCGATACTTGTACGGGTCGAAGAACCGGATCACGCCGGGGATGCCCGGCTCGTTGGCCCAGCGGCGATGGTCGCCGGTGAGCGTGATCGATCCGGCGGTCGCGCCGTGGTACGAGCGGTAACGGGTCATTATCTTTTGTCGCCCGGTAAAGGCCCGGGCCATTTTGATCGCGCTCTCGTTGGCTTCCGCCCCACCGAGCGTGAAGAAGAAACGCTTGAGATCGCCCGGAGTCACTTCGGCCAATTCCCTGCCGATCTCTGCTCGCACCTTGCTGGCCATGCTCGGCCCGGCGTAGGCCAGTTCTTCGGCCTGCGCTTTGATGGCGTCGATCACGCGCTGGTCGCC
>JACQED010000276.1 GCA_016200785.1 Chloroflexota bacterium | reverse complement strand
GCGCCCGCCGAGGATGGGCGCGGCCACGTCGGTGATCAGGCCCTCGTCGCTGTCAAGCACTTGGACGCGATAAGTCCCTGCGCCCTCGACGACGTTCGCCGCCAGCAAGCCGGGCGGCACACTCTGGCCGAACGAGTGGACGATCACCCGGCCGTCGGGGCCAAGCACAAAGGCATATCGCACGTCGGGGTTGTTCTCCAGCGTGTCGCGGATCAATTGATAAAGGGCAAAAGTGTTCTCGGTGAGGATCAAGTCGGCCGAGCGGGCCGAGAGATCGCGGGCGATGGCGATGCCGCGCGCCTCCAGGCTCGCCCCGAGTTCGGCCTGCAAGCGCGCGCGCACTTGCAGGGTCACGGCCAGGCCGAGCACCAGCACCACCCCGGCCACCATGCCGAGGATTTTCGCGCCGATGCTGACGCCGGTCACCCGGCGGAAGATTCGGTCAGCGAGTTTCATCACACGGCTGCCGGCCCGAGTTCCATTGCTCGCGGCCAAGGCGCAAAGGGCGCAAAGGCCTCTCGATCTTCATTGCGTTAAGGCTTCTTCGCAGATCCGAAAAGCCTCAAGGCGTCTCATGCCAGTTGCGGATGATCGCCGCCATTTCGCGGATTGAGTCGTAGGCCGACTCGTCCACTGTCACAAAGCGGTCAATCATCAGCCGATCGAGCGCGGCGTGGCCGGTCGGATCGTCGGCCATGCCGAGAAGCACGGCACGCAGTTGCTCCTTGAGCGCCGGGTCGAGATCGGGATGGACGACGACCGGCGGGATGCCGAACGGGCCGGACTTGCCAATGACTCGCGTGCGGCGGCTGAAGGTCGGGTCGCGCGCGATGGTGTAGTCATAGACGAGGCTGTCCACCGCCGCGCCGTCCGCCAGATGATCGGCCACCGCGCGGATCGAATTGTCGTGCGAATACGTGAAAAAGGTTGAGGAGAAAAACGCGTCCGGCGTTTCACCCATTTGATGGAGAAGCCATTGCGGCGCGAGGTGACCGGAATTGGACAGCGGGTCGGAAAAGGCAAACGAACGGCCGCGCAAGTCGGCCAGCGATCGGGCCGTCGAGTCGCGCGGGACGATGAGGTATGAGAAATACGCCGTCTCGCCGCGCACTTCCGGCGCGACGAGCAGTTCCATGCCGAACTCGCGCTGGCCCTCTACGTAAGCCCCGCCGCAGACAAAGGCCAGGTCGGCCCGCCCGGAGCGGATGAGTTCGTTGATCTCGGCGTACGTGCCGCGTTGCATGAGTTGGACGGGGCGGTCGAGTCGGGCCGCGAGGTAGTCGAGCAGTGGGCCGTAAGCGTCGAGGGTGGCTTGCGGCGATATGACGGCGGCGATGGCGACGCGCAGAGGAAGTTTCCGGGGACCATCGGGATTGGAGGCCGACGAGGGCGCTCCCGTCTCAACCAGACTGACGCGCGGATACGCCGGCGCGGCGCACGCCGCGAGGAATAACAAGACGGCGGTCAATGCCGTCCCGACTGCCTGCCGCATCTCTGCCTCCGTCCTTCTTGACCATCATAGTCCGATTGGGCGGCATGCTGAAGTGATCAATGTAGGGAGCGTCACTGCTGGAAGTCATGGGATTAGCGCTGAAGGGCCGTGATGACGTTCCCCAGCAACTCGCCAACACGCCGTTGCATATCGTCCCGCACTTTGCGAACGGCATTATCTTGACAGGTGCGCTGATCGACGGCACACTCAGGCAGCCTGCCCGGGTGCCGCCAATTGTTATCCCACTCCGTCTCCTGCTTAGACCAACCCGGCGCGACGGATCATCTTCTGCTTGATCCCGACGATGCCGGCCTGAGTGACCGCCGGGGCTTCTTCGGTCGTTTCGATTCCCAGCGCCTTCCGCTGGGCATCGCGCCAGCGCGCCAGGCGATCTTTCACGGCGGCCTCGTAACCCTCTTCGGACGGAGAATAGAAATACGTGCCGAGAATCGCCGTCGGCAGATATTGCTGGCCGACGTGATGGCCCGGCTCGCTGTGCGGATAAATGTAGCCCACGCCGTGCCCGAGGCCCTTCGCATCTCGGTTGGCGTCCTGCAAGTGCCTCGGCACGTCCACCTTGCCCTCTGCCTCCACTTTCGCAAACGCCTTGAAATAATCGCTCGCGCTGTTTGACTTCGGCGCGGTGGCGAGATACAACGTGGCCTCGACGATGGGATACACCCCCTCCGGCAGGCCGACGAACTCGAAGGCCTGCGCGGCGGCGTTGGCGACCACGAGGCCCATCGGGTCGGCCAGCCCCACGTCTTCCCCGGCCAGAATCAACAATCGTCGAAGGATGAAGCGCGGACTCTCCCCGGCGTACAACATCTTCGCCAGCCAATACAGCGCCGCGTCGGGATCGGAGCCGCGCAGTGATTTGATGAATGCCGAGATCGTGTCGTAATGCGCGTCGCCGTCTTTGTCGTAGAGAATCGCGCGGCGCTGAATCGATTCTTGCGCGACTTCGAGCGTGATGTGAATCGCGCCTTCGGCGGGGGGCGTGGACTCGACGGCGAGTTCGAGCGCGTTCAGCGCGTTGCGCGCGTCGCCGCCGGAGATGCCGATCAGGTGCGCCAGCGCGTCGTCATCCACTTGCACGTTGCGCGCGCCGTAGCCGCGCAAGGGATCGCCGATCGCGGCCAGCAGAATGCGCCGAACGTCGTCGTCGGTCAGCGCCTTGAGTTGAAAGATGCGCGAGCGCGAAACGAGCGCGGAGATGACCTCGAAGTACGGATTCTCGGTCGTCGCCCCAATCAGGACAATCGTGCCGTCTTCGACGTGGGGGAGGAGCGCGTCCTGCTGGGCTTTGTTCCACCGGTGAACTTCATCAACGAAGAGCGTGGTGCGCGTGCCGTGCAGTTTGCGCCGCTCCTTCGCGTCGGCGATCACCCGGCGCAGATCGGCCACGCCGGCCAGCACGGCGCTGATCGTCTCGAAGTGAGACTTGGTGGAGTTGGCGATGATCTGCGCGAGAGTAGTCTTGCCCGTGCCCGGCGGGCCCCACAGAATGATCGAGGAGAAAAGCCGGTCGGCTTCGATGGCGCGGCGCAGCAGCCGCCCCGGCCCGACGATCTCCTCCTGCCCGACGTACTCGTCGAGTGTGCGTGGACGCATGCGCGCGGCGAGGGGCGCTTCGGTGTTGAGGCGTTGCTTGAGGGCGTGGTCGAAGAGGTCCACGTCGTTACGATTTGCGGCGGCGGGAATAGAACACCCACAGCCCGCCGAGAATCAAAGCGAGTCCGCCCGCGACGAGCGCGGGACGCAT
>JACQED010000275.1 GCA_016200785.1 Chloroflexota bacterium | reverse complement strand
AGAACCTCACGACAAGACGCAAGAACGCTTGGCAGGCGCGATGCGTTTTGGAGTTTGAAATTTGGAGTTTGCAGTTATGCCTGTTCAATACAAAGAAGTGACTGCCGAAAACCTCGAATGGATCACCGTGGCCACGACAAGTGACCTGCCGAACGGCGCGCGGCGCATCGTCGAGATTGACGGTCAGCCCATCGCCGTTTTCAATATTGCCAATCAATACTTCGCCATCGCCGACGTCTGCTCGCACGACGACGGCCCGGTGGCCGAAGGCGAATTGGTGGACGATTACGAGATCGAGTGCCCGCGTCACGGCGCGCATTTCGACGTTCGTACCGGCCAAGTGCTGTCGTTCCCGGCGATTGTGGATATTCCCGCGTATAAAGTGCGGGTCGAGGATGGCGAGGTGCAGGTGGCGTTTCCGGTGGAAGAATAGAGGCGACATCATCGCAATCGCGATGGAACGCGATGAGAACCCGCGAGTAGTCAAAGTGCCGCCCGATTTGGCGCGGGCGCTCAAGGCCAACCGTGCCGCAAAGGCCGCGTGGGACAGACTCGGCTGCACGCATCGCCAGGAATACACTCTCGCCGTGACTGAGGCCAGGAAGCCGGAGACGAGAGTGCGAAGGGTCGAGAAGACAATAGCCGAACTGTCCGCAGGCAAACGCTAAACTCGGCAGACAGCGAGTCGCACAGCAATGTGCGACTCGCTTTTTTGTTGTAGAATTCCGCCTCAATGTCTTCCTCGCCCTGCCCCGTCTGTCAGACCCTCCACCCACCGGGCGCGAAGTTTTGCCCCAACTGCGGCCACGCGTTTGAGTCGGAAGGCGCCCCGGCCGCCGACGCGCAGCCGGATCCGCTCCGGCGCTTCGTCCCGCCCGCGCTGGCCCGAGAAGATTCTGGCCGCTTGCGTCGTCGGCCCGCTGGAAAACATCCCGGGCAACGACGAACTGCTCGACGTGCTGGGCAGGCTTTCGGCGTCGTAACTCGGCGCATCGTCTCGCTCAATTGGGCGCGTTTGCCCCAGAGTAGTCCGAGGGACGTGATCAACGTCCCATCGGCTTATGACCTTCAGCACTCCGCGAGGATCGGCCCCTCCGTGAAAATATGGGCGATGTCTCGCCATTATCTGAAGGAGGTCCCAAATGGCTCAACGCTCAACGACGGTCAGGGCTAAGTCGCACGTCTCATCCACCACGGCCCGCCCCCACCACAACGGTCACCGAAAACCATTCCAGAAAGCCGTTGTCTCCAGAAAAACGGGTCAGTCAAGAAAGTGGGTCTATCTCTTCGACGAAGTGGACGAGGCCGAGGCCTACGCCGGATCGTGGGATGGCGTCCGCGCCCTGCTCGGCGGCAAGGGCGCCAATCTCGCCGAGATGACTCGCATCGGCGTCCCCGTCCCACCCGGCTTCACCGTGACGACCGAGGCCTGCAACGCTTTCCTCGCCCGCGGCGAAGCATTTCCTCCCGGCATGAGGGAACAGGAACTCGCCGCGCTGAAAGAAATCGAGAAGGCCACCGGAAAGAAGTTCGGCGATCCCGCCAACCCGCTCCTGGTTTCCTGCCGCTCGGGCGCGAAGTTCTCGATGCCGGGCATGATGGACACCGTCCTCAACATCGGCCTCAACGACGAAATCGCTGAAGCGCTGATTGCGCTGACGCTGGATGCCCGTTTTGTCTATGACGCTTACAGGCGGCTGGTGCAGATGTTTGGCTCCGTCGTGATGAACGCGCCCGACGAGCCGTTCGAGGAAGTGTTGGCCGGCCACCGGGCCAAGCGCGGTGTGACCAACGACGCCGACTTGACCCCCAAAGAACTCAAAGCCATCACCGCCGAGTTCAAAGCGATCGTCCGCGAGAGAGCTGGCCGCGACTTCCCGACCGAGCCGCTCGAGCAACTCAAATTGGCGACCGAGGCCGTCTTCAAATCGTGGAACGGCAAGCGCGCCAATGATTATCGCAAGGCCGCCGGCATCCCGCACGACCTCGGCACCGGTGTCAACATCGTGACAATGGTCTTCGGCAACATGGGCCGGGAATCGGGCACCGGCGTCGCCACCACGCGAAACGTCTCGACCGGCGAAAAGGAGATCGAAGGCGACTATCTCACCAACGCGCAGGGCGAGGACGTGGTGGCGGGCATCCGCATCACCAAGCCCATCGCGGCGATGAAGGAGGAGATGCCGAAGGCGTATTCTCAATTCGAGCGCATCTGCAAGCGCCTGGAGAAACACTACCGCGAAGTGCAGGATGTGGAGTTCACCATCGAGCGCGGCAAACTGTGGATGCTCCAAACGCGCGACGCCAAGCGCACGGCGCAGGCCGCCATCCGCATCGCCGTTGATATGGCCGGCGAGAAGTTGATCGGCCGAGCCGAGGCCGTCAAACGAGTCAAGCCGGAACACATTGATTATTTCCTGCACCCGCAGTTCGATCCCGCCGAGAGGCAGGCGGCGATTGAGCGAGGCGACCGGATCGCGTGCGGCCTTAACGTCTCGCCCGGCGCGGCCACCGGCATGATCGCCTTCGACGCCGACACCGCCGAACGGTGGGTCAAGCAGGACAAGAAAGACGTGATTATGGTTCGGCCCGAAACCAAGCCCGACGACGTTCACGGCATGCTCGCCGCGAAAGGCATCCTCACGAGTCGCGGCGGACGCACCAGCCACGCGGCGCTTGTGGCCCGTCAATTCGGCAAGCCGGCTGTCGTCGGCGTGTCGGCGATGGAAGTCGATCTCGAAAAGCGGCAGATGGCGGTCGAGGGCCGCGTGTTTCAGGAGGGCGATTACGTTTCGCTTGACGGCTCAGTCGGAGATGTTTACGCCGGAAAAGTCAAATCCATCATCCCCGAGTTTGACGACCCGTATGTGTTGAAGCTGCTTTCGTGGGCCGACGACATCCGCCGCCTCGGGGTGTGGGCCAACGCCGACTATCCCCGTGACGCGGCGCGCGCCCGCAAATACGGCGCGCAGGGCATCGGCCTGTGCCGCACGGAGCACATGTTTTTCGAGACCGAGCGATTGCCCTACGTTCAACAGATGATTCTTGCGAAGACCGCAAAGGAGCGTGATGAGGCCCTCGCCAGGTTGCTGCCCTTCCAGCGTTCGGACTTCGACGGCCTCTTCCGCGCCATGGACGGCCTGCCGGTGATCATCCGGCTGATCGACCCGCCGCTCCACGAGTTTCTGCCGAGCCACGACGAGCTTCTGCAGACGGTCACCGAACTGCGCGTCACCGGGAGCAATCCGGCGCTATTGGCCGAGAAGGAGAAGATGCTCGCCGCCGTCGAGTCGATGCGCGAGGCGAATCCCATGCTCGGCCTGCGCGGCGTGCGGCTCGGCATTCATATCCCCGAATTGACGAAGATGCAGGTGCGCGCGATCTTCGAGGCCGCCTGCCAGTGCGCCAAAGACGATGTTGACGTGCATCCCGAAGTGATGATCCCGCTCACGGCGCACGTCAACGAACTCAGGGTTCAGCAGACCGCGCTGGAGGCAGAGGCGAAGAAGGTGATGGAGGAGCAGAGCATCACGCTGAAGTACAAGTTCGGCACGATGATCGAAATCCCGCGCGCCGCCCTCACCGCCGATCAGATCGCCGAGTACGCCCAGTTCTTCTCGTTCGGCACGAACGACCTGACGCAGACGACGTACGGCATTTCGCGCGACGATGCGGAGACGGGCTTCCTGATGGAGTATCTCGACAAAGGCATCCTGCCGGAAAATCCATTTGCCAGCATTGATCCCTACGGCGTGGGCAAGTTGATGGAGATGTGTGTGAAGCTCGGGCGTGAGACTCGTCCGAATCTCGAAGTAGGAATTTGCGGGGAACATGGGGGCGACCCGAAGTCGATCGCGCTATGCCACAAGATCGGATTGAACTACGTGAGTTGTTCTCCGTTCCGCGTGCCCATTGCGCGGCTCGCCGCAGCACATGCGGCGCTGGGGGATTTTGAAAAAGACTTGTAGAGGAAAAGAAATCGGGCGGGAGACTGCGTCGCGTCTCCCGCCCGACGCTTTCTACTCATCTTTCCCTGCCTCAGATAGAAAATCCCAGAAAGCCTCTGCGTCGGCGATCAGCATATCCAGCAGAGATTGAGCTTGCGAGAGCAGCCTGGACATCTGCTCCCAATCGAAGCGGCTGGCGTAGGCATGGTGGGTTACGTGCCTGAACCGCCGGAACTCGTCCAGCGTGCTGGCGGTTTGCGGGCTGAACAGCGTCGGCCTTAGGCCAGACACCTCTGTTGAAAACTGCATGAGTAACTGCTGATGCCAAGCCTCGCCGGACGGAATGTCCTCTTCCAGCCGCTTGGCGATCTGGCGCATCAGATTCTCAGCGCCGAGGTAGATCTCTGTGAGCAACATCGCCACACTACGAATGTCGTGAGTTTCCGGCTGTCCGGCAGGCAGGCGAGCGGTAGTATCGGCCACTTGCTCCTTGAGTTCCCGAAAGTGGGCAGTCTCGCCCTCCAGGGCGACGATCAATTGTCGGATCGCGTCAGATGCCGTCACGGGATAATTCTACCCCCTCCAACATGATGAGTTTCCTGAGCGATTCGCGGGCCGTTTCCAGGCGGATCAGATCGACCGCTCGCCCGTTATCCGTGCGGAGATCACCCACAATCTTGTAGAAGTTTTCGGCTGGCATGCCTTCAACGGCCAGGTCAATATCCGAATCCCGCCGCAGTCGGCGCTTTTGGGCAACAGAGCCGAAGAGGATGACGCGCTTCGCTCCGTGTTGTTTGACTAACTGCTCGGCCATCTGGCGAGCCTCGCCCCGCGCGGTTTCCAGTGCCTTCTCCTCCTCGGCTGTCAACGGCTTGTTCAGCCGCCGCCGCAATCCCTCGCGGTAGGCACGCATCTTTTCCGCAGGCAGTATCGCGAGCCGGCTGTTACTTCGCTTCGTCGGTATCATCTTACACTGGATGTGTTGAGAACCGCCTTATCATCCTGCCTCCGAATTCCCTGGCATTGCGCCATCGTCGTTGTTATTCTACTATAGGAACTCGGAGACCGCTATGAACAACTTCCTCACCTTCAGCCGCGAAACCACGGGGGACTTCGACATCGCCGCCGGCCGCGAGTGGCTGGTCACCAACGGTATCGGCGGGTTCGCTTCCGGCACGATCTCCGGCGCGAACACCCGGCGCTATCACGGCCTGCTTGTCGCCGCCCTCCACCCGCCCGCCGAGCGCACCGTCCTCGTCGGCGCGATTCACGTCCGGGCACGATACGAGGCCACCGGGCGGTCGTTCGAGTTGGCTTGCGCCGAATGGAGCGACGGTACGGTCGCGCCACACGGCTACCGCCTTATCGAAACGTTCTGGCTGGACGGCGCGACCCCGTGCTGGTCTTACGCGCTCGACGACGCAAGGCTCGAACAACGCATCTGGATGGCGCACGGTCAGAACACGACGTATCTTACACTGACTCTCAGGAACGCCAGCGGCCCGATGTCGCTCGAACTTACGCCTCTCTGCGCCTATCGCGACTTTCACAGCCAGGCGCGCGGTGAGGGATGGTCGCTCGGCGTCACGCCGTTCGACATTGGCGCGCGAGTTGACGCCTTCCCCGGCGCGACGCCGTACTGGGTTCGCGCCGACCGGGGCGACTTTCAACTGGGCGGAGCGTGGTATTGGAACTTCAAGCATCGTGTCGAAGCCCAGCGCGGCCTCGACGACCGAGATGATTTGTACGCCATCGGGACTCTGCGTGCGACTTTACAGCCCGGCGAAACGCTGACCGTCGTCGCCACAACCGACGAGAATGCCTCGCTCGGCGGCCCTTCGGCACTGGCCGCCGAACAGGCCCGCCAAGCCGAACTCATTGCGCAAAGTGGTCTCAAAGACACGCCCGACGCCATCCGCCAACTCGTCCTCGCCGCCGATCAATTCATCGTCGCCCGACCTACTGCCGACGATCCCGATGGCTGCTCCGTCATTGCCGGCTACCACTGGTTCGGCGATTGGGGGCGCGACACGATGATCGCACTGCCCGGCCTCACGCTCTCCACCGGGCGTCCTGAAATCGCGGCCAAAATCATCCGCACCTTTGCCCGATTTGTGGATCAGGGGATGTTGCCGAATCGCTTCCCCGACGCGGGCGAGACGCCCGAGTACAACACAGTGGATGCGACGCTGTGGTATTTCGAGGCTATCCGCGCGTATGTCGCGGCGACGGACGATTTCGATCTGGCTCGTGAACTACTGCCAGTCTTGGCCGACGTCGTGGATTGGCACGTGCGTGGAACACGCTACGGCATTCACATGGATGAGAGGGACGGTCTGCTGGCAGCCGGAGAGCCGGGAGTGCAATTGACATGGATGGACGCCAAAGTTGGCGATTGGGTGGTGACGCCGCGCATCGGCAAGCCGGTCGAGATCAACGCGCTGTGGATCAACGCTCTGCCTTCGACGTGATTGACGGCACGGACGGCGACGACTCGGCTTTGCGGCCCAATCAACTCTTCGCCATCAGCCTGCCGTTCGGCCCGCTGGCCGCCGACGCCCACCGCGAACGCGCCCGGCGCATCGTCGAAGTCTGCGCGCGTCATTTGCTCACCTCGCACGGACTGCGGAGCCTCGCGCCGGATCATCCGGCCTACGTCGGCGCTTACGGCGGCGATCAATACAAGCGGGACTCGGCGTATCACCAGGGCACAGTTTGGGGCTGGCTCATCGGTCCGTTCGTCTCGGCGCATCTCAAAGTCTACGGCGACCCGGAACGCGCTCGCGCCTTCCTCACCCCCCTTCTCCGCCAACTCGCCCCACACTGTGTCGGATCGCTCAGCGAAATCTTCGATGGCGATCCGCCCTTTGCCCCGCGCGGCTGCATCGCTCAGGCCTGGTCGGTGGCGGAGGTGTTGAGGTTGTGGAGGGAGTGTGACTGATGCCGAGAGTCACGTTGGCGCTCCGATCCAGGGGAGCGCTGCGGAGTCGTGATATACTTCGCGGCTGACAGGCGCATGGGAAAGGTGGAAGGATATGTCACGAACAGTAACGCTCGAACTGCCGGACACGATCTATCTGCCGGCGCAGCGCACGGCGGAAGCCACGCGGCGACCGTTGACCGAGGTCATCGTTGACGCGCTGAAGGCCTCCCTTCCCCCTTTGGAAGGATTGCCGCCGGCGTTGGTTACGGAACTGGTCAGCCTGGAGGAACTTGACAATGACGCGCTCTGGCAGGTCATGTTGAGTCAAGTGCCGGAAGATCGGCAACGGAGGCTGAATCGGCTGCTTCGAAAAAACAAGACCGGGAAATTGACCGAGACCGATCGAACTGAGTTGGCGGCGCTGCAGAATGACGCTGATCGCATCATGCTCCGCAAAGCCCGGGCCGCTGTCCTCCTTCGCTTCCGGGGACGGCGACTGCCGACGCTGGTTGAGTTGCGTAAGATCGCTCAACCCTGATGAAAAAACGGCGCGTCCCGGCGACGCTGCGCCGCCGCATTCGGGAGCAAGCGCAGTATCGCTGTGGCTATTGCCTTCGTACGGAGGAACTGGCCGGAGAGCGCATGACACTCGAACACATTCGCCCCGAAGCCCGTGGCGGTTCGACGATCGAACGAAATCTATGGCTGGCCTGTCGCCGGTGCAACGAATACAAAGGCAGCCAGACCCACGCCGATGACCCGCTTACAGCCAAACGAGTCAGGCTGTTCAACCCTCGCCTTCAGACGTGGGCCGAGCACTTCGCCT
>JACQED010000268.1 GCA_016200785.1 Chloroflexota bacterium | reverse complement strand
GAACTGACGAAGCGCGCGGCGCAGGAAGTGAACGGCGTGCTGCTCCTACACCCGGTCGTCGGCATGACCAAGCCGGGCGACGTCGATCACTACACACGGGTGCGGACTTACAAAGCGCTGGCCGATAACTACTACGATCCCAGCCGCATCGTGCTCTCGCTTCTTCCGCTGGCGATGAGGCTGGCCGGGCCGCGCGAGGCGCTATGGCACGCCCTCATCCGGCGCAACTTCGGCGCGAACCACCTCATCGTGGGACGCGATCACGCCAGCCCCGGCGTCGATTCGACGGGCAAGCCCTTCTACGGCCCGTACGACGCTCAGGAGTTGGTCGAGCGCTTCAGCACAGAACTCGGCATGGGCGTCGTCCCCTTCACCGAACTCGTATACTTGCCCGAGGAAGGGCGTTACGAGGAAGTCTCCAAGATTCCGGCCGAGGCGCAAACGGCTTCCATTTCGGGCACGCAGGTTCGCGAGCAGTACCTCAACAACGGCAAGAAACTGCCCGGATGGTTCACCCGGCCCGAAGTGGCTGAGATTCTCGCCGAGACGTACCCGCCGCGCCACCGTCAGGGGGCCTGTATCTGGTTCACCGGCCTCAGCGGCGCGGGCAAATCCACCACCGCCGAGGTGCTCACAGTTCTGCTCTTGGAACACGGGCGGCAGGTCACGGTGCTGGACGGCGATGTGGTGCGCACGCATCTCTCGAAAGGTCTGGGGTTCGGCAAAGAGGATCGCGACACGAACATCCGGCGCATCGGTTTCGTGGCCGCGGAAATCGTGCGGCACGGTGGCATCGTGATATGCGCGGCGGTGAGTCCTTACCGGGCGACGCGCAACGATGCGCGCAACATGGTCGGGCGGGATCACTTCGTCGAAATCTTCGTGGACACGCCGCTGGAAGTCTGCGAGTCGCGCGACACGAAGGGCATGTACGCCAAGGCCCGGCGGGGCGAGATCAAGGAGTTCACCGGCATCGACGATCCCTACGAGCCGCCGCTTCACGCCGAACTGACTCTCGACACGGTATCGCACTCGCCTGAGGAGAACGCCCGTCTGATCCTTGGCTTTTTAATTGACAAGGGTTTTGTGCGGCTCATGGCGGAGCCGGGCGGCAATGGCAAAGGCGGCGCGGCGACCGAGAACTAACTGCCCATGTTCGGTCTGCTCAACAGGAAATCTCGCCGGCTATTCGTCATCGGCCTCGATTGCGCCGCCCCGGAGTTGATCTTCGACCGCTGGCGCAGTGCGCTGCCCAACCTCAACCGGCTGATGTCAGAGGGCGCCTATGGCGAATTGACCTCCTGCACGCCGTGCATCACCGTCCCGGCCTGGAGCGTGATGACTTCGAGCAAGGACCCCGGCACTCTCGGCATCTACGGCTTCCGCAATCGCGCCGACTACTCTTACGACAAAATGACCATCGCCACCGGATCGGCGGTGAAGGAGCCGCGGGTGTGGGACATTCTGGGCCGCGCCGACAAGCGCGTGGTGACGATCGGCGTTCCCGGAACGTATCCGCCGCGCCCGGTGAACGGCGCGCAGGTGGGCTGTTTTCTCACGCCGCAGACCGTCACGACAAATGAGCGGGGCGATCGGGTCACGAAGACGTTCACCCACCCGCCTGAGTTGAGCCAACAAATCAATGAGTGGGCCGGCGGCGAGTACGTCGTGGACGTCAAACAGTTCCGGACCGACGACAAGGATTTCCTTCTGCGTCAAATCTACGACATGACTCGCCAACACTTCACGGTGGTGCGCGAAATGATGCGCCATCAGGCGTGGGACTTCTTCATGTTCGTCGAGATGGGCGTGGACCGCATCCATCACGGCTTCTGGAAGTATCACGATCAGGCCCATGCCAAATACGAGCCGGGGAACAAATACGAGAACGTCATTCGGGACTACTATCGCTACCTCGACGGCGAGATCGGCGAGCTGCTGAGAATGCTCGACGACGAGACGGCGGTTATCGTCGTCTCGGATCACGGCGCGAAGAAGATGGACGGCGGCATCTGCGTGAATGAATGGCTCATTCGTGAGGGGCTGCTGACTCTCGCGGGCGATCTTCCCTCGAAGTTGACGCCTCTGGAAAAAGTCGAAGTGGATTGGCGCAAGACGAAAGTCTGGGGCGAAGGCGGTTACTACGCCCGCATCTTCATGAACGTGAAGGGACGCGAGCCGCACGGCGTGATCGCCGAGGAGGACTACGAATCTGAACGCGACGCGCTGGCCGAGCGCATCAAGGGCATTCGCGGCCCAAGCGGCGAGGACATCGGGACGCTTGTGTTCAAGCCGCAGGAAATCTACCGCGCCGTCAACGGCATCGCGCCCGATCTGATCGTCTACTGGGGCAATCTCTGCTGGCGGTCCGTCGGCACCATCGGGCATCCCGAAATATGGACGTTCGAGAACGACACCGGGCCGGACGACGCTAACCACGCCCAACAAGGCGTATTCGTTTATTGGCATCCAAAGACGAGACTCAAGGGACGGGTGCTGGAGCGATTGGAGATTAGAGATATCGCGCCGACGGTGCTGAAGTATTTTGGATTGCCCGTGCCGAGCGATATGCAGGGGCGAGTGATACCGTTGGGCTTTGCTTGACAAGCGGAAGTGCCTCGGCTAAAATGTCGGCGCGTCACCTGCCGCCGAGGTAGCTCAGCTGGTAGAGCACTGCACTGAAAATGCAGGTGTCCCCAGTTCGATCCTGGGCCTCGGCACCTCGGCTGAGCGAATGGCCGCAAACATGCGGGCGTGGTTCAGTGGTAGAACGTCTCCTTGCCAAGGAGAAGGTCGTGGGTTCGAATCCCATCGCCCGCTCTCTAGCAGATGGCAGATAGCCGATGGCTGATGGCATGAGCCACTTGCTATCTGCCATCTGCTATCTGCCAAGCGGCGACGTCGCCAAGTGGTAAGGCAAGGGTCTGCAAAACCCTTGCCTTCCAAGCGACTCGCCGGGGGCACCTTTGTTTTGTTGCCTAGCACTAGATTCTGGAAGCGGGTTTTGTCGAACATGGCTAAAAGACCACCCCCCACCCTTCCCGCAACGGCCACCGCGATTTCTCCGACCCCGCCCTGCGCGCCCTCGCCGCCCAACTCGGCCTGACCGTCCGCCAATTGAAATACGCTATCAAATCGGGTACAATCCGGGCCATGATTGCCCGCAACGGTAACGGCGACGACCATCAGCCTGAAGTTGCCGCCGCCGACATGCCCCTCTTCGACCGCCCCGCCTACATCGCCAAGCACTTCGCCCACTTGATCGGCACGCCGATCTGGGTCTCTGAAGCCGCGCGGAAGTACGGGATTCCATCTCCGACCATAAGTGTCTGGACCAAGCATGGCCACATCAAGCAAATCGAGCATGACAAGAATCGAGTTCTGCTCGACGAGGCGGACGTAGCCTACTGCGCGAAGGTACACGAAGAACGTGGCGGGCAGGGCCGCTGGCTATTCAACAAGGATGGTACGCCTTACGTTCCAGCCAGAGCCGCGGCTTGAGTTCTGCCCCGCATGCCCCCAAAAGACGCTGATTTCTCGGCGTCTTTTTTTGTCCGAAAATCGCTAGAAGTTGTGCTGCACTCCCCGCGATCTTCCCCCTGCCTGGTGCTTCTCGCGGGCGGTAACGGGAAGACAGCCCGGACAATGCGAGTTCGGGCCGACCAGTTGCCGGGCGGGGACTCCCCCCGCCCCGCCCGGCCCTGCGCGGGGCGTGATGGCGATAATCAGCCTCTCCCATACGCAAATCGAGCAACGACAGCAGGCCGATCACGAGAAGGGCATTGCCTGCCTTGCCCTGCCCCGTTTCCCCGAACATCAACGACCGAACTTGCCTCTTTTCGTTCTGCTGGCGTTGACCTTGACCGCCTGCGCGCCGGGCAGAGCCGCGTCACCCGCGCCGGCCTTCTCACCCGCGCTCGCGCCGACGGCGGAAGTATCGGTGCTGTCGGCCATGCAGACTCAGCAGGCCGCCGCCGCCGTTGGCACGGCCAACGCCGCCGTCGCCGAAGTGACCCAGCGCGCCGCACAATCGCAACTCGACGCTGCGCAGTTTGGGGCCAGCGCCACCGCCGCCTAGGTGACGGCGAACGCGCAGGCGGCCGACTACGCCCTCGGCGTACAGGCCACCACCACCGCGCAGACGATGGGCATGGCCGCGACTCAATCCGCCGCAGACGCCGCGCGCACCCAGACAGCGCTCATGCTCTCACAGACCGCCGCCGCCGCCGCGCAGATGGCGACGGCCACGCAGGGCGCGGCCAGCGTCGTATTCACCGTTCCGATGCCGCCCGGCCAGCCAGCGAGCCTGCCGTTGCTGATCGCGCTGGCCCGGCATGTGATGGGGATGTTCGACGGCGGGGTGTGGCCGGACAGGTGGTATTTGACGACCGGGCTGGTGCGGCGCGACGAGACGATCCCGGCGAGGCCCGACAAGCGCATGAGGATTGATCTGCCGACGTTGGCCGAGGCGTTTCCTGTCACGCGCAGCGAGTTGGTCTGGAGAGATGCGCCGCTGGCGTTGTGGTCGTTCTGCGACGAGCCGGGCGTTGCCGTAGCCTTCGTCGTTCCAGCCGGCATACACGACGCGCCCGCCGCCGGTGGCCTGCACCGGCGTGCCTGCCGGCACGGCAATGTCCACGGCCTTGTGGCCGTGGCCGGTAGTGTTGCGAAACCACGCCCGTCACCGGCAGGCCGGCCGGCGCAGCGCTTGCCTCCGGCGCCTCTTGCAGGCGTTCGATGAGTCTAACCCATAAACCCCTCGTAAATTCGCCTCTCCTCAGTTGCATCTAGTCCTCTCCGCCCTCAAGCCACGCGCTGCTGATGCCGATAACCGATGTACGGCAGAGTGCATTGCTTCCGCCCTCGTCCATTCGGGGCCGCCTCAACGCTGCCGCTCGGCCGGCCAACCCTGCTAACACGAAAGGTACCGCCTGTGAGCCTCGCCATTGGTCAAACTCTCGGTCGCTATCGTCTCGAAGCGCTGATCGGACACGGCAGCATGGCCGATGTCTATCGCGCCAGCCACACCGCCTCGGGCAAGCCGGTGGCGATCAAAATCGTCCATCCCCACCTGCTCGACCAGCCGGGTTTCGTCGAGCGCTTCAAGCGCGAAGCCGAGACGATGGCGACCCTGCAGCATCCGCGCATCGTCCAACTGTATGAGTTTGTCTGTCGGCCGCACGAGGCGTATCTCGCGATGGAGTACGTCGAGGGCGGCACGATGGAAGCGCGGCTGGATCGACGGCGCATGACTCAGGAGGAGATTTCGCTGGAGAATGCGGTGGATTGGATGGAGACCATCGCCGACGCCGTTGACTACGCCCACACACGCGGTTTGATCCACCGCGACCTCAAGCCGGCCAACATCCTGTTCCGCGAGACGGGCGAGCCGGTGCTCACCGACTTCGGGCTGGCCCACCTGCTCGACCATGCGCGGCTCTCCGGCAGCGACGCGATCACCGGCACCCCGGCCTACCTGTCGCCCGAACAGGCTCGCGGCCTTCCGGGCGACACGCGCAGTGACATCTACTCGCTGGGAGTCATCCTGTACGAAATCCTGACCGGCCAGACGCCTTTCCAGGGCAACACGGTCAGCCTCGTCATCAAGCACATCTCCGAACCGCCGCCCTCCCCCCGACTGTTGGGTTGCTACCTCCCGCCGGGCGTCGAATCGGTCGTGATGCGCGCCCTGGCAAAGAGTCCTACCGAACGCTATCAATCGGCGCTGGCCTTTGTCCGCGCCCTGCGGTCGGCAGTCCGGCAGGTGCGGCCGGCCCCCGCCCCGCCTCCCCCACCGGCCGAGGAACACCCCCCGCTGGAGTTCGCCGAGCGCGGCCCGGCGTCTCGCCCGAACGACCCGTCCCGCGTCAACGAATTCGTTGACACCCGGCGGTCCGCGCCGTCCGCCGGTCGAATCGGGTTCATCGAGCGCCCACGCGCCGAGCCGGCCCGGCTTCTGCCGGGGATTCTGGTGATCCTGGCCGTGTTGGGACTTGCGGCTTGGGGCTGGCGGGCGGCGCGGCGCGAGTGGGGCAGGCCATTCGTTGACCCGGCAGCCTCTGCCCCGCGCTTTGGCGCCGGCAGTCAGGTGCGCGTCACCGTGCCCGGGGAGACCAGCGTCAGCGTCTTGCGCGGCTGTCCGAGCGAATTTTGGCTGGGGGTGCTCGGCATCGCCGCCGACGGCGAGGTCGGCGAGATCACTGAGCGCCAGCAGTGCAACGGCGAGTGGTGGTATCGAGTCTCATTGCAGGCCGTCGCCACGGACGACTGGGACGGAGGCGGGTGGCTGGAGGGCCGGTACCTGCAACCCAAATGATGACCCGACCCGCTGGCGCGCCACGCGCCGCGCCCGAAGGCGACTGGCCGGCGCTGTACGGCGCGCTCGAGTCGCGCCGGAAAAACGAGATCGCCGCGCTGTTGCGTATCGGGCTAGCGCTCGCGGCCGCCCCCGATCTGCCCGATCTCCTGCAAGCGGTTTATCAAAGCCTGTCCGGCGCGTTGGACTTGACCTGGTTCGTGGCCGGGCTGGCCGACGAGGCCGCCGGCCAACTGGCCTTTCCCCTGTGGATGGAGGGCGGGCTGTCGCGGCCCGCGCCGCCGGTTGACCTGTACCGCAACAATTCGCTGGTGACCCTGTCCGTCCGCCTGCGTCAGCCGCTGACCAGCGTAGAAGCGCCGAGCATGTTCAGTTCGCCGCACCTCGCGCCGGGGATTGCCCTGCCGCTGGCCTACATCGTCTTGCCCTTGATGAGTCAAGGGCGGGCCATGGGCGCGTTGGCGGCGGGCAGCCCCCGGCACACGGCCTACGGCGACGATGAACTGCGCCTGCTCAACCTCGTCGCCAGTATGCTCAGCCTCGCCGTGGAAAAAGCCCGCCTGTACGAGGCCGTCGCCCGGCACGCGCGCTCGCTGGAAGAGCGGGTCGTCGCCCGCACCGCCGAGTTGGAGAGCGAGAAGATTCGCTTCGAGAGCACGGTGCAGGGTTTGAGCGAAGGGCTGATCCTGTTCGACCTGCAGGAAGACGTCTCCTTCGCCAACGAGCGTGCCCGGAGCCTGCTGGGCCTGCCGTTGGAGACTCTGCTCGGCCTGAACGCCCAGGCCCTGTGGCGCCAGCCTGCTCTCGCGCTGGACGAGCCGGAAACGGTCCGCCGTGAATTCGCGCAGGCATTGCAGGACGTGGAGTCCTATCCCACACTGGCGGTGAGTGTGAGCGGCGAGAGGCAGGTAACGGGTGACGAGCGGCGCGTGACAGGTGGCGACACACGACACACGACACACGACACACGACACACGGCCCGCGACCTCAGCCTGCGCCTCTTCCCCGTGCGCGACGGCGGCGGCAAGTTGCTCGGCCGCGGGCTGATCCTGCAAGACATCACCCGCGAGCGCGAGATGGATCGGATGAAGGACGAACTGGTCAACATGGTATCGCACGAACTCCGCACCCCGCTGGCGAGCGTGCTGGGCTTCGCCGAACTCCTGCTGACGCGCGACTTCCCTGAAGCCAAACGCCGCCAGTTGATCGAAACCATCCACAAGGAGGCCGAGCGCCTCTCCGCGCTGATTAACGACTTCCTCGATCTGCGCCGCCTCGAAGTGGGCCGCCAGCCGCTTGCCTTCGGCGACGTTTGCCTCGCCGAGGTCGTCCAGTCGGTGGCCGCCGGTTTTGCGCTGACTCAGCCGGAGCATACTTTGTTGCTCGACGTGCCGCCCGACCTGCCGCCCGTGCGCGCCGATCCGGATCGCCTGGGGCAGGCCGTGCGTAATTTGCTGGCGAACGCCTTCAAGTATTCACCGCGCGGCGGCCGGGTCACCGTCACGGCCCGCGCGTACGCGGACGGCGACGAAGCGCGCCTGACGGTCGGCGACGAGGGACTGGGCCTGCCGGCCGAGGTCATCCCGCGTCTTTTCCAGCGCTTCTACCGGGTGGATTCCTCCGACCGGCGGCAGATCGGCGGCACCGGCCTCGGGCTGGCCATCGTCAAAGAGATCGTCAACGCCCACAGCGGGCGCGTGTGGGCCGAAAGCCGCGGGCCGGGGCAGGGCAGCACCTTCGGCTTCACCTTGCGCCTCGCCGTCCCCCGCAACGGCCGCCGCCCCCTCCGCGGCGACGAGGCGAGCGCCGGCGTGGACGGCCGGCCAACGGCGCCGGCCGAACCTTACATTCTCGTCGTGGAAGACGATCCGGGCGCGGCCAGCCTGTTCCGCGAGCATCTGGAGTCCGCCGGGATGCGCGTCGTCGTCGCGGCTCAGCCGGAAGTCGCGCTCGATCTGGTGCGGCAACGCGCGCCGCTGGGGGTGGCCCTCGACGTCTGCCTGCCCGACCCGCACCAGGGCTGGAGGCTGTTGTCCAGCCTGCGCGAGGTCTACCCTCTGAACCGTCTGCCCATCGTCGTCACCAGCGTCCTCGACGAGCGCGACAAAGGGATGGCGCTTGGCGCGACCGGGTTTCTGACGAAGCCCTTCGACCCGCGCCGACTGGTTGCCTTGCTGGCCCGGCCCGCCGCCGAAGTGCTGGTGGTGGACGACGAGACCATGATCCTGGAACTGACGCGCTCGATCCTCCAGAAGAGCGGCTATCGCGTGCGGATCGCGCCCGGCGGCCGGGCGGCGCTGGAGAATCTTGCGGCCTCGCTGCCCGACGTAATGATCCTCGACTTGATGATGCCGGGGATGGACGGCTTTGAGGTGCTGGAACGTTTGCGCGCCCTCCCCGGCGGGCGCGAACTGCCGGTGGTCGTCGTGACGGCGAAGATGCTCGACCGATCAGATCTCGACCACCTTCACCGCTACGGCGCGTTTCTCCTCGCTAAGGGCGACTACACTGCCGTGCGTCTGCGGGCGGCTATCGAGCAAGCCCTGCGTGAGAAGCGGGCGGATTATGGCGAAGGAGTGCCCCTATGACCCGGACCGTTCTAATCGCCGACGACGATGCTTCACTGCGCCTGCTGGTTTCCACCACGCTGGCCGACGACTCGCTGGAATTGCTGGAGGCGCCAGACGGCCAGCAAGCCCTCGCGCTGGCCCGCCAGAGACGCCCGGACTTGATCCTGCTCGACGTATCCATGCCCGGCCTCACCGGGCTGGAGGTCTGCCGCGCCCTCAAGGCCAACCTGCCCACGGCGCGCGTGCCGGTGGTGATGCTCACCGCGCAGGGACAGGACAGCGACCGGGAACGCGGCCTCGCCGCCGGAGCGGCGGCCTACCTCACCAAGCCGTTCAGTCCGCTCCAATTGCTGCATCTGGTGGAAGGCCTGCTCAAGGCGGAGCGGCTGTCAAACCCCGAATAGGCGAGGCAACTTTCATGTCCCCTTTCTGTTTCTTTTACGGGCGGCTTACACCCTCCGGCCCGGCACCGTGCTAGGATGAATCGAGATGAACACCGTTTTCGACATTGCCGAAGACGAACTCCAAATCTTTCTCGCCGAAGTGGACGAGCATCTGCAGACGCTCGACGAAGGCCTCGTCCAATTGGAGCGCACCGGCGGCACGCCTGAATTGCTCCAGGCGATCTTTCGCGCCGCCCACACTCTCAAAGGCTCGGCCGGCATGATCGGCCACCGGCGCATGGCCGACCTGACCCACGCGATGGAAACCGCGCTGGACGGCCTGCGCAAGGGGACGCTGGCGGTCAGCACGCCGCTGGTGGATGCCTGCCTCGAAGCGCTCGACGCGCTCAAACTCCTGCGCAACGAGGTGGCCGACGGCGAGATCGGCCCGGTGGATATTGCCCCGCTGGCCGATCGCCTCTCGGCGCTGGGCCGCCCGGCCATCACCCCGCCGGCCGCGCCGCCGCCATCGCCCGTCCCCGCGCCCGCGCGTGAGCAAAGATCGGTCAATGGAAGGCGGAAGGCGAAGGGAAGCAAACGGACGGCGAGCAATAAACAGAAAGCAGCAAACAGTAGGCGGAAGGCAGGCAAGTCCAATGGTCGAGCGCCGGCCGCATCGAACGGCAAAACGCGCTCCACCCTCCACGCTCCACCCTCCACCTCCGACTCACCCGGCCTCCTCATCCGCGCCGACATCGCCGAGGACAGCATTGCCTCCGCCGCCCGCGCCTTCCAGATCGTGCTGGCCCTGCAAGCGCTGGGCGAGGTGCACGATCTCCAGCCGCCGCAATCGGTCATCGAAACCGCCGCGCCGGTGCGCCAACTGACCGCCCGGCTGGCGACCGACAAATCCGGCGACGAAATCCGCCAGGCCATCGCGGCCATTTCTGAAATCGAGCGGCTGGCGATCAGCGGCGAAGAAATCAGCCTCACTCCGGCGCCGCCCGCGCCGCCCAAGCCACAGCCTGATGAATCGT
>JACQED010000273.1 GCA_016200785.1 Chloroflexota bacterium | reverse complement strand
TGTACGAAGAAACGCCGATGCGATGATCGGTCACGCGGCCCTGCGGGAAATTGTAAGTCCGAATCTTCTCCGACCGCTCGCCCGTGCCGACCTGCGCCTTGCGCGTCGCCGCCTCTTCGGCCGCGCGTTTGCCCTCTTCCATTTCGTACAGCCGCGCGCGCAAAATGCTCATCGCCCGCAAACGATTCTGCACCAAAGATCGTTCGTCCTGGCACGCCACCACCATCCCGGTCGGCAGGTGAGTGATCCTTACCGCGGTCGAGTTCTTCTGCACGTTCTGCCCGCCGGCGCCCGACGAACGGAAGGTATCGATCTTGACGTCTTTGTCCGGGATGTCTATCTCGACTTCGTCCACTTCAGCCAGGACGGCGACCGTCGCGGTCGAAGTGTGGATGCGTCCCTGCGCCTCGGTGAGCGGAACGCGCTGGACGCGATGCGCGCCGGATTCGTACTTGAGTCTGGAATACGCGCCCCTGCCCTTTACCTCGAAGATCACTTCTTTGTACCCGCCGATGCCGCTGGCATTCGCCGACAGCATCTCGATCTTCCAATTCCGCGTCTCGGCGTAGCGGGTGTACAGGCGATACAGGTCGGCGGCGAACAGCCCGGCCTCGTCGCCGCCCGTGCCGGCGCGGATTTCGACGATCACGCTCTTCTCGTCGCGCGGGTCTTTAGGCAGGAGGAGATGCAGCAGGCGCGCGTTCAGGTCGCGTTCGTGCGCCTCCAGTCCCGGTATTTCCTCCGCGGCCAGATCGCGCATCTCCTCGCTTGCCAGCAAGGCGCGGGCCTCCTCCAGCTCTTTGAGCACGGATTTGAATTCGCGGAACGTCGAGACGATCTCCTCCAGCCCGGCGCGCTCTTTGGCGTACTCGGCGATTTTGGAATAATCGGCCGCCCTATCCGGGTCGGCCATCAATCTATTCAATTCATCGTAGCGGGCCTCGATGCCCGCCAGTTTGTCTAGCATATTCCTTACTCGGTCCCCTCTCCCCCTGGGAGAGGGGTCAGGGGTGAGGGAGGTGAGCGGCTCAAAAAATCCCACGCGCCCGGCGTGGGATGGGTATAGGGATATTATAACGTGCGCGGGAGGGGCGTCAAGGATTGGATTTCGGCGAAATGTGCGCCATAATATCGTCATGCCCCTCGCCCCATTCCGACTGCTCCTCGGCTTTGCTCTCGCCGCGCTCATCGCGTTCGTCGGCCATCGCCGCCATTCGCTCAGCCGCAGTGGCGCAGTCGGCGCAATGCTTGTCGGCGCCATCATCTTTGGCCTCGGCGGATTGGCGTGGGGAATTCTGCTCATCGTATTCTTCGTCTCGTCATCGGCGTTGTCCCATTACAAAGAAACTCAAAAGGAGGCACTGGCGGAGAAGTTTTCGAAAGGCGGTCAACGCGATCTGGCGCAGACGCTTGCCAACGGCGGGGCGGGAATGATCATTGCACTGTTGTGGACGGTGAAGCCCGATGCGCCTTTGTGGGCGGCGTTCGTCGGCGCGATGGCGGCGGTCAATGCCGATACGTGGGCCACCGAACTCGGCGTGTTGAGCAAAGACGCGCCGCGTCTCGTGACGAACGGAAAGATTGTAGAAGTGGGAACGTCGGGCGGAGTCACACTCGCGGGGACGTTGGCCGCAGCGGCGGGCGCGGCGTCGATCGCCGGAGTGGGCGGAGTCGCCGCCGGTGGATGGCATCTGGCACTCGTCGGAACGTCAGGTGGCCTCCTGGGTTCCCTTTTCGACTCGCTCCTCGGGGCGACGGTTCAGGCGATTTACATCTGCGACGGCTGTGGCAAAGAAACTGAGCGTCATCCCATTCACACTTGCGGCAATCCCACCAGACTCTCGCGGGGCTGGCGCTGGCTCGACAACGACTGGGTGAATTTCATCAGTTCGATCGTCGGCGCGCTGGTGGCCGTTGGCTTGTGGGAATGGCTCACCCGTATGCTATAATCTCCAATCTCTGATCTCCAATCCCAAACCTCTAACCCCTGCCTCATGCCTGTCGAAATTCAACTCGACGACCTCGTGCGTCTGCGCAAGCTGCATCCCTGCGGCAGTTACGATTGGCGCGTCGTGCGGGTGGGCGCGGATATCGGCCTCAGATGCCTGAAGTGTGATCGCCGCGTGCTGCTGCCTCGGCGTGAATTCGAGAAGAGGCTAAAGACGATCCTGAAGGGTGACGATGCCCTTGCCGCGCTGGAGACCGCCCGCCTGGAAAACGCATCGCGCCCGGAGGGCGCGCCTGCGGGTGGCTCCAAATCTGGCGTAAAGGGACGCCGGAAGTGAGCAAGCGCATTCTTGTTTTGTTCTCGGACACCGGCGGCGGGCATCGCAGCTCGGCTGAGGCCATCCGCGAAGCATTGCTGGCGAACTACGCCGGGCAGTGCGAAGTGGAATTGGTGGACTTGTTCGTCGAGTACATGCCTTATCCATTTCGCCGTTTTCCCGCGTGGTATCCGTGGATGGTGAAACGGCCGCGGGTGTGGGGTAGGGGTTTCAAATTGAGTGACGGCCCGCGCCGTTCACGCGCTCTCGCCACCGCGCTATGGCCCGTCGTCCGGCGCGCGATCAAGCGGCTGGTGCGCGAGCATCCTGCCGATGTCGTCGTCAGCGTTCATCCCCTCTTTCAAGTCCCGCTCCTCCGAGCGTTTGGCAAGCAACGCCCCCCGTACATCACCGTCGTCACCGACCTCGTTTCGACTCATGCGTGGTGGTATCACCCCAAAGTCGATCGCTGCCTCGTTCCCACCGAACCGGCGCGCGAGCGCGCGGTAGCGTGTGGAATGCCCCTGGCAAAAGTGCGCGTCGTCGGCCTGCCGGTGGCCGACAGGTTCAGCCGGCCGGCCGGCGAGAAGGCCGACCTGCGCGCCCAACTCAACTGGCACGCCAACTTGCCGGCGGTGTTGGTCGTCGGCGGAGGCGAGGGGATGGGGCCGCTTTTCGAGATCGCGCGCGGCGTTGCCTCGGCTGGACTGCGCTGTCAATTGGCCGTTGTCGCCGGACGCAACGAGGCGTTGCGTCAGCGATTGAGCGCGGTCAATTGGGAAGTGCCGACTCACCTCTATGGATTTGTGAGGAACATGCCTGAGCTGATGGGCGCGGCCGACCTGATCGTGACGAAGGCCGGGCCGTCGTCGATTGTGGAGGCGTTCAACGCGGGGCGGCCGCTTATTCTCAGTAGTGCGATTCCAGGACAGGAGGAGGGCAACGTGCGGTACGTGGTGAGCGAGGGGGCCGGGCTGTGGGCACCGGGGCCGGCAAAAGTGGTGGAGGCCGTTCGATCCCTGTTGTCGGATGGGCCGGGCGAGGCGCTGAGCAGAGCCGCCGCCAACTCGCGCCGGCTGGCGAGTCCTCACGCCGCCGCCGACATCGCCGCCGAGGTCGCCCAGTACGCCGGGATGACCCGTGCCGAGCCGAGCGCCGAATGCTCAAACGCATGATTAAACGCTCCGGGCCTCGTTTCGCGCGAGGCCCGGTAGCTTTTCTGGAGAGTGCCTTATTGGGTCAGAAGTTGGCCATGATATTGCTGTAGAGATTGCCAACCGCTGGGCCGAGGACAACGAGCATCACGAGGACGATTATCGCGACGAGAGAGATGATCAAAGCATACTCCAGAAGCCCCTGGCCCCTCTCCGCTGACGGTGGCATGGGTCCCACCTCCTTTCACTTTCGATTGCAAGGTCATCATGGTTTGTTCATTATAGGTCGCCCGGAATGAAAGTCAATAGTCCTGCAACGCAGCTGCGAACTTGAAAGCGCAACCTCCTTGCCCACCGCCCGCTAATTAGAATTCCTGATGGTTTGTATCTCCCACCGGCAGGTCAAGCGCTATTTAGGATTATGAAGTGTCGCGTTGACAAATCGGAATACTTCCATATAATTGTGTCGGATTATTAATACGATTCTTAATTGAGTACGACCAGACTTTATGTTGTCATTCCAACATGCGTCCTTTTCCTGACAAATGCCCGGTATGCGGCGAGGCGTTGACCGTCACTCGCCTTCACTGCCGCAGTTGCGACACAGCTATCGAAGGCCAATTCGCCATTGGCCGCTTCGAACGCCTCTCGCCGGATCAACTCGCCTTCGTCGAAACATTCATCCACTGTGAAGGCAAGATAAATCGAATGGAAGAGGTCTTGAAGCTTTCCTATCCGACTATCCGCGCGCGACTGCGCGATGTGATCCGCGCGCTCGGCCACGAACTCGGCCCGTCTGAAGAAACCTCCAGTCTCTCAGACGAGAGCCGACGCAAGATCCTCGACGACCTCGATCAGGGCCGGATCACCTCCGAGCAAGCCGTTCAACTTCTGCGCCGACAAGGGCATTCTGGTTGAAGTAGGGAGAGCAGCCATACGATGACGACGGCGACGGCAACACGCGGCAAAGTCGAGAGGGGTCTGCGCCCAACAAACCTGGCGCGCGACCTCGGCGGTATCGCCACGTTGATGGAAGCGTGCTTTGGGCCGAACCTCGACTCGGCCGGGCGGAGTGCGGTGCGCGAGATGCACTCGCTCAGCCGCACCGGCCCGTTGCTGTGGCTGCTGGGCGGCGTTTTCAACGGCCCGGCGTGGAGTCTTGGTTTTGTCTGGATCGAGGATGGCCGGGTGGCCGGCAATATCAGCACCCAGCGCGCCGGCAACGGCACGCGTGATTGGCTCATTGCGAACGTCGCCGTGCTTCCCGAATATCGTCATCGAGGCATCGCGCGCGCCCTCACCGAAGCAGCGCTCAATCTGGCGCGGCGGCAGGGCGGCGCGGCGGCGCTGTTGCAGGTCGATCACGACAACGTTGCCGCCGCAACCTTGTACGCCGGCCTCGCCTTTGACCGCCTCGGCACACATACGCTGTGGACCCGGCACGGCGGCACAACGCCTCTCCCCGTCGAGTCGCCGGGCGTCGAGATTAGGCCGCGGCGCGAGAGCCAATGGGCCGAAGAGTTCACGCTGGCAGGAATGGTGCGCTCGGAGGGATTGGAGTGGACGCGCCCTCTGCGAGCCGATGACTTTCGCCCGTCGTTCCTGCGTAGTCTGGATCGCTTCCTGACCGGCGGGAACGAAGAACGCTGGATCGCGGAAGCCGGCGGCAGGCTTCTCGGCAGTCTGATCATCCGAAGCAACATGGGCGACTCCGATTTGTTCGCCCTGTTGTTACATCCCGACTATCACGAGCAGCTTGCCAACCCGCTGCTGGTGCGCGGCCTGCGCCGGCTCGGCGCGCGGCCCTGGCCGGTGCGGATCGATCATCCAACGGATCAGGACGTCGAAACGCTCCGAGCGCTGGGCTTCACTGCCGGCAGAAGCCTGATCTGGATGAGACGCGATTTGCGCTGAATCTCGATCTGCCTTCCTTCGCTTCTTGCGCGCGTCCAACTGGACTGTGCGCCAACAGCAAGAAGAACATGGCGACGCCAGAAGAGTACACGAAGATTCTAAAGATGGTCGAGTCCGGCAAGCTCACTGCCGAAGAGGGCGCGAAGTTGATCGCCGCGCTCGACGAGAGCCGCAAGTCGGAGTCCCGCGCCGGAGGCAATGAGGCATCCGGCGAGGCTCGATGGTTTCGGGTGCGCGTCACCGACACGGCCACCGGCAAAACGAGCGTCAACGTGAACCTCCCCTTGGGGCTGGTGGACATCGGCCTGAAAATGGGTGCGCGCTTCTCGCCCGAGATCGAAGGCATGAACATGCAGAGAATTGTCGCGGCCATCAAATCCGGCGGCGTCGGGAAAATCTTCGACGTTACCGACGCAGAGGACGGCCAGCACGTCGAGATTTTCATGGAGTAGGTGGGCTTCCCCATGCCGGACTCCGCTCCCTATCAAGCCCCGCCGAAAGGCTGGCGCACGTTCCTGATCGTGTGGATCACTCAATCCATTTCGGTGATTGGCAGTGCGCTGACTTTTTTTGCCATCACGATCTGGCTGACGGTCACGCTGTATCCGACAGAAGCGCAGAAGCCGCAGTTGGCATGGGCGCTCTCGGCCCTCAGCCTGTCGTTCGCTGTCCCGACGGTGTTCCTCGCGCCCATCGCCGGCGCTTTCGTCGATCGCCACGATCGCAAGCGCACGATGATCGCTATGGACGTTGCCAATGGTTTTCTCACTCTGGCTATCCTGCTTCTCATCGCCGCTCACCGCCTCAACATTGTCGAACTGATCGTCATCGGAGCGCTCTCGGCCTCCTTCGGCACTTTTCACAGCGCGGCCTTCGACACTTCCTACGCGATGATCGTCCCGGAAGAGAAACTGCCGCGCGCGAATGGGATGATGCAGACCATCTTCTCGCTGTCGGGCATCGTCGCGCCGGGCCTCGCGGCGGCGTTGATCTCTCTGCCGGCGCTCGCGCGGCAGGGCAATCTTCCGGGCTTCGCCTCGCCGCTCGGACAAATCGGCGACGGCGCAGTGCTTGCCATCGGAATCGACTCGGCCACGTTTTTCTTGGCGGCGATCACGCCGTTGTTCCTCTTCATCCCGTCGCCGAAGCGCACCGACCTGCTCACCGAGACGGGTGAAAAGAAATCGTTGTGGGCCGACGTGAAAGAAGGCGCGCTCTACATCTGGCATCGCCGCTCGTTCCTGTGGCTTTTGGGCACGTTCACAGTGGCGAACTTTACGAGCGGGGCTTTGGTTCTGCAGCCCATCATCGTCAAATTCCAGATCGCGCCGGATTGGACTGCGCGGGGTCTCACGCTCGAAGCCGCGCTGGCGCTGCTGGCAACCATCGGCAGCCTCGGCGGCGTAGCGGGCGGCTTTTTCATCAGCGCGTGGGGCGGGCTTAAGCGCCGGCGCGTCTACGGCGTGCTGGTGGCGCTGATCGTTTCCGGGCTGGCGCAGATCACCTACGGCGCTTCGCGCTGGCTGTTCGTCTCAGCCGCGGCCGCCTTTCTCATGGAGGGCATGATCCCCGTGATGAACTCCCACTCGCAAACCATCTGGCAGACGCAGACGCCGCGCGAATTGCAAGGGCGGGTGTTTTCCGTGCGCCGGCTGATTGCTCAGTTCAGTTGGCCCGCGAGCACCTTGCTCATGGGCGGGCTGGCCAGCCGCTTCGATCCGGGCCTCATCATCGTTACCGTCGGCTCTATTCTCACGATCTGGTGCGCGATTGGACTGTTCAATCCGTACTTGATGCGCGTGGAAGACAAAGAGTGGATCGAGGCCCAGGCGTTGAAGAACGCCGGGGTGGCGGCGGATTGAACCGAGGGGCGCAACCATCTGAGCCTGCAACACGTA
>JACQED010000243.1 GCA_016200785.1 Chloroflexota bacterium | reverse complement strand
GGTCAAGCGCGTAATCCGGCGGCTCCAGCGGCACGAAGCGCGGCGTGCCGCCTGCAAACACGACGGCGGGCAGATAGCCCTCGTGGAACGGCTCGACGATGATCACCTCGTCGCCCGGATTCACGAGACTCATCAACGTCGCCGCTATCGCTTCGGTCACGCCGCAGGTCACGGTGATATGCTGGTCGGGATCGTAGTCGAGGCCGTACCAGCGCTTCATCTTCGCGGCAATGGCCTTGCGCAACACGGGCAATCCCCACGTCACCGAGTATTGGTTCTGGCCTTCGTCCAGCGCCCGGTGGGCGGCCTCGATCACTTCGCGCGGCGGATCGAAATCGGGGAAGCCTTGCGAGAGGTTGATCGCGTTGTGCGCCAGGGCGAGGCGCGTCATCTCGCGGATGAACGACTCGCGCAGGCCGGTGAGACGTCGGGCCAGTTCCATCGCTCGCCTCAATGGCCGCGCCACTGCGCCGGCCGCTTTTCCAGAAAGGCGCACATTCCCTCTTGAGCATCCGCCGCCATCGCGTTCAGCGACATCACCTCTTTGGCATAGGCGTAGGCCTGGGTCTGCGGCATCTCCAACTGACGATAGAACGCCTGCTTGCCGAGTCCGACGACGAACGGGCTGGAGGCGACAATGCGCTCGGCCAGTGCGCCGGTTTCCGATTCGAGCGCATCGCCGGGCACGACGCGATTCACCAGCCCGTATTGCAGGGCCTCCTGCGCCGAGATCGGCTCGCCCGTCAAGAGCATCTCCAGCATCTTCTTTCGGGGCAGATTGCGGCTCACAGCCACCATCGGCGTCGAGCAGAACAGGCCGATCTTCACGCCCGGCGTGGCGAAGCGGGCCGTCTCGGCGGCCACGGCCAGGTCACAGGTGGCGACCAATTGGCAGCCGGCGGCCGTGGCCATGCCGTGCACCTGCGCAATCACCGGCTGGGGGATGTTTTGAATCTCGTCCATCATCTTCGTGCAGACGTCGAAAACGCGCCGGTAATAATCGGGGGGATGCCCGATCATTTCACCCAGATCGTGCCCGGCGCAAAAGGCCGGCCCGTTCGCCTTCAATATCACTGCGGCGACCTCGGGGTTCTGGCCGATGAAGCGAAAGCAATCGCTCAGTTCCAGCATGTGCTCCAGCGACAGGGCGTTTCGCTTTTCGGGACGATTCATCGTCACATAGGCGATCCGGCCTGAAGCGTCAAGCAGGATGTGACGATAGGTTGAGGTCTCGTTGCGTTCCATGGCGGTTTCTCCCTCCTGAGGCGTGTCGTTGTGAAAGTATAGCCCCTCAATGAATTCTCTTCTCGTGCCCGGCCCACTCTTTTTCCCGCAGGACGAACTTCTGAATCTTGCCGGTCGAAGTCTTGGGCAGGGCCTCGACGAACTCGACGGCTTTCGGGCATTTGAAGTGCGCCAGCCGCTCGCGGCAAAAGGCAATCAACTCCTCGGCCGACAGCGCCGCGCCCGGTTTCAGCGTGACGAACGCTTTGGGGACTTCGCCCCATTTCGGATCGGGGATGCCGATCACCGACGCCTCCAGCACTCCCGGATGCTGGTAGATCGCCCGCTCGACTTCAATCGTCGAGATGTTCTCGCCGCCGCTGATGATGATGTCCTTCTTGCGGTCGCGCAGTTCGACGTAGCCGTCCGGGTGCATCACGCCCAGATCGCCGCTGTGGAACCAGCCGCCGCGGAAGGCCTGCGCCGTGGCTTCCTCGTTCCGGTAGTAGCCCTTCATCACGTTGTTGCCGCGCATCACCACCTCGCCCAGCGTCGCGCCATCGGGCGGAACGTCGCGCATTTCTTCGTCCACCACGCGGAGTTCCGGCGCGTGCAGGTATCCCACGCCTTGGCGGGCCTTGACGCGGGCGCGTTCCGCGAGGGGCAGGTTGTTCCATTCGACCTTCCACTCACAGACCGTGTGGGGGCCGTACGTTTCGGTCAGGCCGTAAACGTGAATGATGTTCGCCCCCATCTCTTCCATCCGCTGGATAATTGCCGGCGGCGGCGGCGCGGCGGCCGTCACGATGGTCAGCCGGCGGGCAAAGCGGAAGCCAGGCGGGCATTCCGTCGCCAGCGTAATCAGCACCGTCGGCGCGCCGCAGAAGTGCGTGACCCCCTCGGCTTCGATCAGGGCCAGGATGCGCGCCGCGTCCACCCTGGGCAGGCAGACGTGGACGGCGCCGGCCCCTGTGACCGCCCACGGGAAGCACCAGCCGTTGCAGTGATACATCGGCAGCGTCCACAGATAACTGCCGCCGGCGTTCAGCCCGACCTCGAACAGTTCGGCCAGCGCGTTGAGGTAGGCGCCGCGATGAGTGTACATCACTCCCTTCGGACGGCCCGTCGTCCCACTGGTGTAATTGACGCTGATCGTGTGATCCTCGTCGTCCACCGGATAGACGAACGGCTCGGGGCTGGCCTCGGCCAGAAACTCCTCGTAATCCGGTCCGTCCGCCTCGGCTGCGCCGCCTTCCGCCGAACTTCCGCCGTGCCGCGCCGAGATGTTCGCCCGCAGGATCAGCGACAGATTTTCCAACCCGCCGCGCACCGCGGCCAGGACGGGCGCGAGTTCGGTATCGAGGATCAGTGCCTTCGCGCCGGAATGATCGAGTATGTAGCCGATTTCGCCGGAAGTCAGCCGGGGGTTAATCGGCACGAGAATCCCGCCGAGTTGCGGCACGCCGAAATGCGCTTCCAGCACCTCGGCCGAATTCCGGGACAGGATGGCGACGCGGTCGCCCTGGGCGACGCCGCGCGCCCGTAGCCCATTCGCCAGCCGATAGGCCCGCGCGCCAAACTCCGCATAGGTCAACCGCCGGTCGCCGTCCACGACGCCGACCTTCTCCGGAAAGACGCGCAGGGTGCGCTCCAGAAACATCAGCGGGGACAGGATCGAGCGGTGGACGGGCAGTCCGGCCCATTGGTCTCTCGACCACAACGGTTGGAAGTGGCCTTCGGTGTGCGGATTCATGGGTCTCCCTACTCTGTGCTACAATCTCATCGGCATAGGAGAACCGAGATGGCTAACCGTTCCCCGACCAAACGAACTTCCCCGAAGCGCCGCAAAAACGGTCTTGTGCCTACTCGTGCCCGGCGGCGCAGTCAACGAACCCCCGTGGCGCTTCATCAAACCGCGCTAGCGGACAAACAGCGGGTGTACGACCTGCTGGAGGAACTTCCCGCCGAGAGCCTGGCCGAGGTGCTGTATTTCTTGGAGTTTCTCCGTTTCAAGGCGACTAAGCCCAAGAATATTGTGAAACTGGGCGGCATTTGGGCCGATGCCGATCTGGACGGTGTCGAGGAGGAACTTCGCATCCTCCGCCGCGAGAGTCTGGAGCATCTTGAGCAAGAGTTCGCGGAGACCGAACTATCTCTCTGACATAATGGGGCTTGCTCATG
>JACQED010000242.1 GCA_016200785.1 Chloroflexota bacterium | reverse complement strand
TTCCATAGGCTCTCCGTCATCGTACGGCAAATCCGTCGGCGGCAGATCCGGTATCTCGTAACGTTGGATGACTTCGATTACCTGGCTCATGGCGTGTGCTCCAGTCGCCGACAATTATACTGCCGGAAACCGCTTTCCGCTTGGCAGCTACCTCAGTCCCTCGATCAGATGGACAGTAATCTCCCCCGCCGGGACGTCGATCTTTTTCACGACGGTGCTGATGGCCGGCAAGAGTAACTCGCCGCCTGCGGGCGTCTCGACGACGTAGACGTCGTTCGCGCCGGTTTCAAGAACCTCAGCGACGATGCCCAGCGCCTCGCCCTCGTCGCTGATCGCGCGCAGGCCGACGATCTGGTGATGATAGTATTGCCCCTCGGCCAGCGGCTCGGCCTCGGTCGCGTCAATCTGAATCAGCAAGCCGCGATAGGTCTCGGCCGCTTCGCGATCCACGCACCCGGCGAGCCTGATCAGCCGGCGGTCGTGATGCCGGCGAAGCGAGACGACCTCGTGCGCGGAACCGCGCTCGCCGGCCGTCTCGGCGGCGTAGATAGTTTTTCCGAGAAGGGAGTCGGGGAAATCGGTGAGGACTTCGAGGACGAGTTCGCCGCGAACGCCGTGCGGCCTCAGCACACGGCCCACGGTCAACAACGCGGGGTCAGGCAAGTTCTACTTCGACGCGCCGTCCTTCACGGGCGGCGGCCAGGCGGAGCAGGGTGCGGATCGAATTGATCACGCGCCCGCCCTTGCCGATCACGCGGCCCATGTCTTCCGGCGCGACGCGCAACTCCAGGAGCACGGTGTACCCGCTCTGCGCTTCGCTGACCTGCACCTGTATCGGGTCGTCCACCAGGGACTTGACGATGAATTCGAGGAGGTCTTTCATTGCGTGTCGCTCATCGCGCATCGCCTATCGCAGGCCGCAGCCTTTGCCAGTCCCGGCCCACGATACGCCATCAGCCATAAGCCATCAGGCGGCCTGTGCCGTCTCTGCGGCCTCGGCGGCTTTCTTCTTCTTCGACTTGCCCTTCGAGGCGACGCCGGTCTTTTCGTCGCGGCGAGTCTTTGGAGAGACAGGCTGGGCGGCCGTGGCGGCTTGAGCCTCGGCAATGAGAGTCTCCAACGCTTCGCCGCTCTTCAGCCGGGCGAAGCGGTCGAGTGTGCCGACGGTCTTGAGCAGGCGCTCGGCGGGTTGGCTGGGCATGGCACCGTTCTTGAGCCAGTGCAGAGCGCGGGCCTCGTCTACGACGACCGTCGCCGGCTCGGTGCGCGGGTTGTACTGGCCGATGATTTCGAGGAAGCGGCCATCGCGCGGTGACTCGGGGTCGGCGACCACGAGGCGGTAACTCGGCTGGCGTTTTGCGCCCATGCGGCGCAGTCGGATACGAACCATTTAGAAATTCAGTCTCCTTCGGAATTGCGTATTGCTTATCGCCTATCGCTTATCGCCTATGGCCGCGTTGTGCCCATGATCTGCGATAAGCGATATGCCATCAGCGGTAGGCCATCAACGAAACATGCGGCTGAGTTGGGCCATGCCCCCGCGTTTGCCCATCTGCTTCATGAGTCTTTGCATGTCTTTGAACTGCTTGATCAGTATGTTCACCTCTTGCACCGTCGTGCCCGATCCGGCGGCGATGCGGCGCTTGCGCGAGGCGTTCATGATCTCCGGACTGCGCCGCTCCTCACGGGTCATCGAACTGATCATCGCTTCGGTGCGCCTCATCTGCCGCTCGGCGTCTTGCGGCGAAATCTGGGCCGCCAGCTGCCCCATGCCCGGAACCATGTCGAGCAGTTGGCCGATGGGGCCCATCTTGCGCACCTGCCGCAATTGCTCGAGAAAATCCTCGAAGTCGAACGAGGCCGACTTGAGTTTCTCGGCGGCCTTCTGCGCTTGTTCGAAATCGAGCGCGGCCTCGGCCTTTTCGATCAGGCCGAGCATGTCGCCCATGCCGAGGATGCGCCCGGCGAGCCGGTCGGGGCTGAAGGCCTCCAGCCCGTCGAGCTTCTCGCTGACGCCGAGGAACTTGATCGGGACGCCCGTGACGGCGCGCATCGAGATCGCCGCGCCGCCGCGCGCGTCGCCGTCGGCTTTGGTCAGCACCAGCCCGGTGAGGCCGACTTGCTTGTGGAAGCCGCCGGCGATCTTCACCGCTTCCTGCCCGGTCATCGCGTCGGCGACGAGCAGGGCTTCGGCGGGCGAGGTGCGACCTTTGATCGCGCTCAGCTCGGCCATGAGCGCTTCGTCAATTTGCAGGCGACCGGCCGTGTCCATGATCACGACCGACGCGCCGCCGTCGGAGGCCGACTTCAGCGCGCGGGCGCACAAGTCGGGCGGGGCCTCCGGGCCGGAGATCACCTCCACGTTGAGCGACGCGCCGAGCGTTTGCAATTGTGCCGCCGCCGCCGGACGGTACGGGTCGGCGGCGACGAGGACGGGCCGCTCGCCCTGCCGCATCAGCCACCCGGCGAGTTTGGCGGCGGTCGTCGTCTTGCCGGAGCCTTGCAGGCCGACGAGCATGATCGCGCGCGGCTTCGGGCCGCTGAGATTGAGCCGCTCGCCGGGGCCGAGGGTAGCGATCAATTCCTCGTGAACGATTTTAATGACCTGTTGCGCGGGCGCGAGGGCACGCGACACTTCTGCCCCGACGGCGCGCGTCTTGACTCTGCCGAGAAACTCTTTGACGACGTTGAAATGCACGTCGGCTTCGAGCAGAGCCAGGCGCACTTCGCGCAAGGCGGAGTCCACATCCGCCTCGGACAATTTTCCCCGCCGCGCCAGTTGTTTGAAGACCGATTGGAGTTTTTCCGAGAGGGTTTCAAACATCGCCGCGCGTCCGCTCTGTCCACCGGGCAGGGCAGACGCGGCATTTTATCCCGGGATGATCGTTTCGTCAATGGTCGGCCAATTCCACTTCCGATGTAAAATACCTCTCGATGCCTGACCATTTTCCTCTCCCCTCGAATTACTGGGAAGACACGCAGCCCAACCGCGCGGCGCGTGTGCCGGAAGGAGCGACACAACCCAATCGCCCACCCGAGGGAGACACACAGCCGCTTCGGCCCATTCGACGGCCGAGGCCGCGCCGATATCGGCCAACGCTGTTGTGGCTCGCCTTCGGCGTCAGCGGCCCGTTGATTGCGGCCCTCGGCGGGATCGTCGCTTTTCTCTTGTTTGTCCCTCCGCCGCGCGCCAACGTTCTGATCCTCGGCCTTGACCGGCGGCCAAACGAGACCGGCCCCAGCCGAAGTGACACGATGATCCTGGCCACCGTGAATCCCAAGGGGCAATACGTTGGGATGCTCTCGATTCCGCGCGACCTGTGGGTGACGATCCCCGGTCACGGCGAGAATCGAATCAACACGGCGCACTTCTTCGCGGAGGCCTCCCAACGCGGCGCCGGCCCCGCTGCGGCGATGCAGACGGTCTCGGCGAATTTCGGTGTGCCGGTGGACTACTATGTTCGTCTTGACTTTGTGGGCTTTGTGAGGATCGTGGATTCGGTTGGGGGTATCGAAGTCGAAGTGCCCGCGCCGCTGATTGATTACGAGTATCCGACTTACGATTACGGCACGACCGTCGTCGAGTTCAATGCCGGGCCCCAACACATGGGCGGCGAACGGGCGTTGGCTTACGCCCGCATCCGGCACGGCTCCAGCGACTTCAAGCGGGCCGAGCGGCAGGGTCTCGTGATGCAGGCATTCTTCAACCGACTTCTGCAACCTTCTGCCTGGCCGTATCTGCCGAAACTTGCTCTTGCCGTTCGCGCCTCGATTGACACCGACCTCGATCCGATCGCGCTCCTGCGCCTCGCGCCGACGATCCTGCGCGTGGGGCCGGGCGGGGTTGACCGCAGAGTGATCGAGGGCGACATGGTGCGCCCGTTCACGACGAGCGGCGGCGCGGCGGTGCAGGCGCCGGTTTGGGAAAACATCAACCCTGTGCTTCTGGATATGTTTGGCGAATAACCTCCAACTTCCGACCTCCGACCTCTAACTCGTATACTTCCTCACCTGCCTCATCTCTGTCCCCACCATCCTGAAAGCGTGGCTCTCCGCCTCGCGCAGTATCTTGTCCTCGTCCAGCGTCAGCAGTTCGCCATCGCGGTAGAGCAATTTGCCATCCACGATGACGTGACTCACGTCACTGCCCTTCGCCGAATGGACGAGGTTAGCGATAAGGTTGTGGCGCGGGCACAGGTGGGGCTTGTCGAAGTCGAAGAGAGTGATGTCGGCGGCGCGGCCCGGCGCGATGACGCCGGAGGCCGCGAAGCCCATCGCTCGCGCGCCGTTCTGCGTTGCCATTCTCAGCGCGGTGTCGCCGGGCACGGCCTCCGGGTTGCGTTGATCGTACTTCTGCAGGATCGCCGTCTGCCGGATTTGCGCCGGCATGTCCATGTCCGAGTTCGAGCCGGGGCCGTCGGTGCCGATGGCGACGTTGATGCTGCGCGCGGTGAAGCGCGACAGGTCGTTCGCGGGCATCGCCAGTTTCATGTAAGTGATCGGCGTGTGAGCCACCGTGACTTTTCGGCGGGCGAGGATGCCGAGGTCGTCGTCAGTCACGCGCAGGCAGTGGGCCGCGACACACGGGCCGTCGAAGAAGCTCAGCGACTCGAGATAGGCCACGGGTGTCTTGCCGTGCTCCGCAAGCGACCGATCCACTTGCTCCTGGGATTCGGCGACGTGAAGATGCACGCTCAACCCGCGTTCGGCGGCGAGGGCGGCGACCCGGCGCAGAAGGTCAGGCGGGCAGACGTACGGCGAGTGCGGGTCGAGGCTCAGCCGAATACGGCCATCGGCTTTCCCGCGCCACCGATCAATGAAGGCCAGCGTCCCGTTGAGGTTCGCGCCGACCTCTTTGTCGTCGCCGAGGCCGAAGACGCACCAGGTCAGCGTCGCCTTCATCCCCGACGCCTCGACAACCTCGGCGACGCGATCCATGTAGAAGTAGTGGTCGTTGAAGGCGACCGAGCCACTGCGGATCATTTCGCACGCGGCCAGCGCCGCGCCCCAATACACGTCGTCGGGCGTCAGCGCGCTCTCGGCCACCCAGATTTTCTCGTTGAGCCAGCGGGGGAAGGGCAGGTCTTCGGCCCAGCCGCGCTCGAAGGTCATCGGCGCGTGACAGTGGGCATTGAAGAAGCCGGGCAGGGCGACGTGGTTGTAGCCGTCGATGACCTCGTCGGCCTGAAAGCCCGGCGGAGCGTCGCCGACGGCGGTGATGGTTTTGCCCTCGATAGCGATGTTCGCGTTGCGGAGGATCGTGCCTTGCTCGTCGAGGGTGACGATGTCGGAGTTTTTGATGAGGAGGTTATTCGTCATGGGTCACTTCTTGTGTTCTTTCAAGGCAGGCGGCATGTATCGCTTCCAGAACGGCTTCAAGGCTCCGGTGAACGTCGTCATTTTGAAAACGAACGACGCGGTATCCGCGTGCCTCCAACCATTCAGTGCGTGCGGCATCGTATTCGGCCTGATCCGGATCGGCGTGCGTATCACCATCAATTTCGATGACAAGTTTGGCTTCGGCGCAATAGAAATCTGCAATGAAACGGAATATCGGATGTTGACGTCGTATTTTGAAGCCGAGGTGTCGGTTGCGCACCCGCGCCCAGACTTTGGCCTCTGCCGCCGTCAGTGGATGGCGCATGTCCCGCGCGCGCTGGAGGATCGGCGGGTAAACATGGTGGAGTTTTTCGTCGGACATGGTTTGCCTTTCAGAGGCTCGCCTTCACCCCGGCCCTCGCCCTCCGGGAGAGGGAGCAGGCCGATTGCTCAAGCGGTTTTTGTAAGACGGCGGAGGCCACCGCCTTCGGCAGTGCCCGGTCTCCCCTCTCCCAGCGGGACGGTCGGAGACCGGGTCGGGGGTGAGAAAGAAATCGAACGGCCGTTGCGTTGATCTCGCTCTCCAGCCGCGCGACGCTTGTCGGGCTGGTCGTCGCGGCTTTGCGCTTGTGCAAGTCCAACATTCGCTCGACCAGCCGCACCGTTTCGTCGTGGCGGTCACGGTCGGCGGGGTGACTGAGGTGAAGGGCTGCATGGGTCGGTCAGCTCGCGAAAGTGCGGGCGCACTCGGCGATTATAGTCATAGAATGGTAAGAAGCAACGCCGCCGTCGGCGGACAAGTGACCGAAAATCGAGCATCGTTTGATCTAGACCGGCGCGCAATTATGGCGTATAGTAGTGTCGCTCGAATCGTTGGAGCCAAAGAGGAGGTGTGCCCGTGCCCTGATACATCTGACCCGTGCCCAATTCGGCTGACCACTATCGCGCGTCGTTTTGCCTCGTATTCGCCTAAGGAGAAAATCCAATGTCAGAAGCAAACAAAGCCATCTCGCGTCGATTCATCGAGGACGGCTTCAACAAGGGGAACATGGCGGCGATCGATGAGATTGTCGCCCCGGGTCACACAAACTCCGGGCCTGGCAGTCTCCCCGGCTTGCCGCCCGGCCCGGAGGGCAGTAAGCAAATTATCTCGGTGTACCGCAACGCCTTCCCCGACCTTCAACTCACGGTGGACGATGTGATCGCCGAAGGGGACAAGGTGGTGACGCGCTGGACGGGGCGCGGCACGCACAAAGGCGAATTGGCCGGCATCCCGCCGACCGGCAAGACCGCCGTCACCACGGGGATGGGCGTCGATCGAATCGTGAACGGCAAGATCGTCGAGAGTTGGGGCATCTTCGACCAACTCGGTATGTTGACCCAACTCGGCGTCGTGCCGCCGCCGCCCGGCGGATAAGTGCGACGAAACTTCAATAACAGTTCAAGCCAAAGGAGAAAATCTCATGGGAGCACAGGAAAACAAAGCCAAACTGCGCCGCTTCATCGAAGAAGGATTGAACAAAGGCAACATGGCGACCGTCGACGAAACCGTCGCCGCGAACGCGGTTGACCACGCCCTGCCTCCGGGCATGCCGCAGACCCGCGAGGGTTTCAAGATGTTCTTCACCGCGTTCCGCGGCGCTTTCCCCGATCTGCATTATCATATCGACGAGGAGATCGCCGAGGGCGACAAGGTGGTGCAGCGGGCGACCGGCCACGGCACGATGAAGGGTGACTTTCAAGGAATGCCCGCCAACGGCAAGCATGGGACGTGGACGGAGATGCACATCGTCCGGATGGAAGGTGGCAAAGTCGTCGAACACTGGGCCAATGTAGACCAGATGGGCATGCTGGTGTCGCTCGGCTTTATGCCCCCGCCCGGCAGCTGAGGCTGAAGTGAATTGAGACGTAGCGAGGCGCTCCAATCAGAGCGCCTCTTTGATTTTCCGCGCCCGCGGTGCAACTGCGGGCGAATGGACAGCTGGCACGGCCCTCGATGAGAAACGCCTGCCCTGTTGCGTTCGCCCGTGAATCAGAGTAAACTAAAAACGTCCAACCTCAAAGCGGTGAGGCCGCCCCTCTGGTTGAGCGCCGGCAACTGCCATCCGCAGTTCTTGACTTTAGGCCGCCGGCAGTGTTACAACAGCACACTGTCTGCGTTAGTCATCTGCGCCGTTATGGATTGTGACGGTCACGGGGTCAACTGTGATTGATTGCGACGTGCATAATGACTGGGCCACGGCGGAAGTCCTCCTGCCTTATTTGGATCCCTACTTCCGCGATTACCTTGCCCGTGGGGAGCTGCCCGGCCTCAGGGGTTCTTTTCCTCACGCTCATCGCCCGTGGCTTCACCCCGAAGGTTACAAGCGCGCCGACGTGGCGCCTGCCAACGGCATTGCCGCCGGGGCGGACTACGATTTGATGCGCGAACTCCTGCTCGACCGCTACGACTTTGAATACGCCATCCTCACCGGGGAGGAGATCGTCGAAGTCTCGACTCTCGCCAACCCCTACTACGCCTCTGCGCTGGCGCGCGCTTACAACGACTGGATGATCGAGCACTGGCTCGCCC
>JACQED010000041.1 GCA_016200785.1 Chloroflexota bacterium | reverse complement strand
CTTGTTCAGGGCGACGATGATCGGCACACGGGCGGCTTTGGCGTGCGCCAGCGCCTCGCGCGTTTGCGGCATCACGCCGTCGTCGGCGGCGACGACGAGAATCGCGATGTCGGTGGCTTGCGCGCCGCGCGCCCGCATCGCGGTGAAGGCCTCGTGGCCGGGCGTGTCGAGGAAGGTGATCGTGCGCCCGTTGTGAACGACCTGATAAGCGCCGATGTGCTGAGTGATGCCACCGGCCTCGCCGCCGGCCACGTTCGTCCGGCGGATCACGTCGAGCAGAGAGGTCTTGCCGTGATCGACGTGGCCGAGGATGGTCACGACCGGCGGGCGCGACACCAGCGATTCTGGTTTCTCAGCTTCGATCAGTTTGCGCCACTCAGGGGCCTGGGTCTCGTCTTCGACGACCTCTTCGACGACTATCTCGGGCCGGGCTTCGAAGCCCATCTCTTGAATGACGATGGCCGCGGTGTCGTAATCAATCTGCTGGTTGATGTTGGCCATTACGCCGTTGGACATCAACTGCTTGATCACGTCGATCGGGCTGGCCTTGATCAGGTCGGCCAATTGGCGCACGGTCAGTACGCTCGGCACCTCGACGATTTTGTGTCCGTTGTCGCTCATACGCACCTCCAGCCTGCCGGTGCTACCCGGTAATCGGTAATCGGCCATTGGCCGTTTGGCGAATTGCCAATCACCAATAACCAGTTACCGCTTTCAACTGTCGTCTTCGGGCATGCCCTGCCCGATTTGCCGGAGCGTTTCGCGCTCGGCCTCGGTCAGGGTCGTCCGCAAAGCCTGGTCGAGCGTCTCACCCTTCAGGGCGCGCTCCCAGCAGATCCGGCGATTGTGAATGTAGGCGCCTCTCCCCGGCGCTTTTCCCGTCTTATCGGTGCGCACGCCGTCGGGCGTTCGCACAACGCGCACCAGCGTTCGCTTGGCCAGCACCTGGCGGCAACCCAGGCAAGTGCGCTGAGGGATATGCTTGGGACGCGCCGCTTGTCCTTTTGGCATGTGTGCCACTCGCCGTCGATCGGAGCGAGAGACTATTCGACGCCGGTCGCCTCATCCCAGACAGATGTCCGGCCCAACTTGCGCTTGCGCTTGGCCACCATCACGCCCAAGTCTTCGTCGAAGACCATCTCGACGCGCTTGCCTTTGCCCTTGCCCTTCTTCTTTTTCTTGTCGCCCGGAAGATCTTCCTCTTCGTCGGCTGCTGCGACGTCGAGATAAGCCTCGATGTCCTCCATTCCGACGTCGCGGCCGGCCTCGCCTTCCGGCGCGGGAGCCGCGGGCGCGAGTTCAGCCGGCGCTTCGGCCACAGGCTCGGCAACCGCTTCGGACGCAGACTCGATCTCGACCGCCGGCGCTTCGACTTCGGCGGCGGCCTCAGGCACGGGCTGGGCTTCGGCCTCGACTGCCACGGGCGCTTCAGGTTCGACGACTGCCAGGCTCGACAGCTTTTCCTTGATCTCTTCGAGCACCTTCGGCCCCATGCCTTCAAGCCGCAAGATGCGATCTTCGTCGAGCGCGAGTTTTTCGAGCACCTGCCCGGCGTTCTCGAAGTCGGCCTCGGTCAGCACGGCCAGGACTCGTTCGGGCAGGCCGGCCTCAGCCAGCGGCATCTTGTACGCCGCCGCGGGAATGGTCGCACGAACGGCCGCGGCGTGCTTGGCGCGGGCGTCGCGCTCGGCCTGCCGGCCCTCGGCGCGCGCGCTCTCGACGGCGTCTACCAGTCTGTTGAGCGCCTGATACTCTTCGGGAGTGATTGGTTTGTTCTCGGCTTTGCGGGCGAGGATGCCTTGAGCCTGAGTCAAGAGCTCGGCGTGGCGTGCCGCGAGTTCGGCCAGAGACTCGTCGGCGCCGAGTCTGCCGGCGGCATCACGTGCCGCCTCGGTGAGGCTCTTGATGTCAATGCGCCAGCCGGTCAGCTTTGCCGCGAGTCGCGCGTTCTGCCCCTCGCGCCCGATCGCCAGGCTGAGTTGATCGTCGGGGACGATCACGAGCGCCGTGCGGCCGTCCACCGGATCGTCGTCGAGGTGCACGCCGGAGACGCGCGCCGGCGACAGCGACTTGGCGATGAACGTGTTCTGATCGGGATTCCACTCGATGACGTCGATCTTCTCGTCGTGGAGTTCCTTGACGATGGACTGAATCCGAACGCCTCGCATGCCGACGCACGCGCCGACCGGATCGACGCCCTCCTGCACGGCGGCGACGGCGACTTTGGAGCGATGCCCGGCTTCGCGCGCGATGGATTTGACCTCCACCGCGCCGCTGTAAATCTCCGGGACTTCGTATTCGAGCAAACGCCTGAGCACGTCGCGGTGACTGCGCGACACGATAATCTGAGGCCCGCGCGAGGTCTTGCGCACCTCGAGAATGTAAGCGCGAATCTTGTCGTGCGGGCGGTAACGCTCGCCGTTCACCTGCTGACTGCGCGGCAGGACCGCCTCGGTGCGGCCCAGGCCAATCGTGATGGCATTGGCCGAGACGCTCTGCACCGTGCCGTTCACGATGTCGCCTTCGCGTTCCGCGTACTCTTTGTACTGCGACTCGCGTTCGGCTTCGCGGACGCGCTGAAGCAGAACCTGTTTGGCCGTCTGCGCGGCGATGCGGCCAAAGTCCTTTGGCGTGGATTCGACCAGCACCATTCCGCCGAGGGCCGCCTCCGGATCGACGAGACGCGCCTCTTCGAGCGTCACTTCGGTGCGCACGTCCTGCACCGCGTCGACGATCTCCTTCTCGGCCCAGACGACGATCGCGCCGGTGGTTGGCTCTACTTTTGCGACGACGTGCTGGGCCGTCGAGGCGTTGACCGAACGGCGGTAAGCCGAAACCAAAGCGTTCTCAAGCGCGTCGATGATCTCTTCGCGTTTGAGTTTGCTTCGCTCGGCGATTTCATTGAAGGCAAGCGTGAACTCACTTTTCATTTCCGGTGCATTCTCCTCGGGCGCGGGTGGCTCTGCGGCGGTGAATTTCTCCTGGATATACGCAGAAACGTGGGGGTTGCCCACGTTTCCTCACCGACCAAATATCCGTACCCAAGCGCCAAGATTGTAGCACAGCGGCGGGATTTTGACAAGGGCTGTTGAACTATTGTCTATTCATCCGAGTCGATCAGCGAAGCGCGCCGAATTGCTTGCCGGCCGTATTTGTCTCGAATCCTGTCAACGGCCTCCGCCAGCTTTTCAGGCCTCGCTTGTCCGGTGGCCTCCCACAAGCCCAACTGGCGCGCAGACGGAACGAGTCCGGCTGCAGCAACCCCCAACAGCCTCACGCGCTTCCCGTTCCTCCAGAGCGAGTCAAAAAGCCCCAGCGCGGTGTGATAAATCTCATCATCCAGGTCGGTGGCGCGCTCCAGCGTGACTTGCCGTGTGAGTGTGGTGAAGTCCGGCCAACGCAATTTGCGTTTCACGGTGATGGCCGTCACTTGCGCGGCGCGCAGTCTTCGCCCGACGACTTCGGACAGACTCAGCAATGTGCGGCGAAGCACAGCCACATCGGCTATGTCGCGGGTGAAGGTCGTCTCCGCGCTCATTTGCTTCGCCTCACGGTCGGACACGACCGGCCGATCATCAATGCCGCGCGCGTGCCGCCACATCTCCTCACCATGCGCGCCGAACTCCCGAGCAAGATCGTGCGCCGGCCACGCGGCCAATTCGCCGATAGCCCGAACTCCGAGGGCCATTAGCCGCTCGGCGGTTTTCGGCCCCACGCCCCACAGCATTTCGACAGGCAGTGGGGCAAGGAATGCCGCCTCGTCGCCGGGAGGCACCGCCATCAACGCGAACGGCGGCCCCTCGCTCCCTGAGCGCGTCGAAGGGGCGCCGGCTTTGCCGACGTTCGTCGCGATTTTGGCGACGAGTTTGTTCGAGGCCACGCCCAGCGACGACGGCAGGCCGAGTTCGTCGCGGATGCGGGCCTGAAGGTGCGCCGCAACTTCGACGGCCGGCTTCGGATCGCCCGTCACGTCCAGGAACGCTTCGTCAATCGAGATCTGTTCCACCAGCGGGCTGACCTCAGCGAGTAGATTCATCACATGCTCGGAATATTCTGAATAGAGGCGATGGCGGGGATGGACGACCGTTGCGCTCGGGCAGAGCCGCAAGGCCCGCGAGGTCGGCATCGCCGAGTGCACGCCGAACTTGCGCGCCGGATACGACGCCGACGAAACCACACCGCGCTCCTGCGGCGCTCCTCCGACAACAAAAGCCTTGCCGCGCAGGTCAGGGTTCAACAATTCCTCGACGGCGCAATAGAAAGCGTCGAGGTCGATGTGGAGGATGGTGCGAGGCATCAAGTGATCACAATGCAGAATCCACCAAACTAAAGTCCGGCTGGCGGACTGGCGCAATCGGCTTATAATTAATCGGTAGGTTCTGGGCAATAGAGGTGACGAGATGAGGTTCAATTATCGGCGTTGGCTGGCGAGCGCCTTGGGACTGGCCCTCCTGGCTGGAGCGGCCGGGATGGCGGTCATTCCGGCGGCCCGGCCCGGCCCGGCCTTTGCCCAAGGGGGCGAGTCGCCAACGCCGACGGAAGCGGCTCCTCCTGCATCGAGCCAGATCGAAGCGTCGCCGGCCACTCCCGCGACCGCTACTGAGACACCCTCCGCCACCGCCAGCCCCACCTCCACCCTGCCCTCCTCAAACTCCGAGACAGTCACGCCAACCGATACGGGCACCCCGACCGCGACGGCCTCTTTCACGCCGACGGATACCGGGACGGCAAACCCCAG
>JACQED010000241.1 GCA_016200785.1 Chloroflexota bacterium | reverse complement strand
TGCGCGTGCCGGATCATGTCGTCCATCGTCACCGGCAGAGTCGACTCGTAGCCGAGCATCGTCATGCCCAAACTGTCGCCGACCAGCACCATATCCACCCCGGCTTGCTCTACGAGATAGGCCATCGCGTAGTCGTAGCAGGTGATCATGGTGATGGGCGCGCCATCGGTCATCTTTTTCACAAGGTCTGGAAGTGTGACTTTCTTTCGGTCGGTCATAGGTGCCTCTGAATGTGCCGCCGGACCTGCTGGGCCTCGGAGACCCGGCAGGTCTGCGCGCTAGTTTCCATTGTTCCGCAGACTGCCAGTCAACCGCAAAACACCGCGCATACAGGCGTGGCCGAAGTCCACCGGGGGGCAGAACATCATCGGACAGCCGCCGGGGATCACGGCTATTTTGTGCTCGCGGCACAGCCGCACGGCTTCGGGCGACGCACTGCCGATCTTCGCCGCCAGGTCGGGCAGAAAGGGCCGCGCCCCCAGCGAGCAGTGCATCCACATCCGCGGGATGCCCAGTTCGACGCACTGGCGCGCGATCTGTTCGGTGTTGGACGGGTTCGTGACGACCAGCACTCCATCCACCTTTTCGGGGATGGATTTCAGGTCGGGATAGCACGGGTCGCCGTCGAACGTCTGCGTGTTTGGGTTGACGGCGAATACCCGGTAGCCCGCGCCGCGCAGTTTGCGATAGTTCAGATTCGCGGCGTCCTCGCGGGTGCGCGAGACGCCGACCACTGCGATGCGTTTTTGGGCCAGGAAATCTTGGACGAGAGAATCAATCGTGTTCATGTTACTCCAAACTGCCAACTGCCATTTCAACTTCCTCCAGTATCTCACCCGACTCGACCAGTGCCTTCACTCTGTTGTGGTCGGGATACAGCGGCCGATCTTCTTCAAGATGCGCCACATGCCGGCGGATGACCTCGCGCGCCCGCTGCACACCTCGCCCCGGAGTGAATTCGCGGAAGTCCAACGCCTGCGCTGCCGCCATGAACTCGATGCCGAGCACGCCGCAGGCATTGTCGAGAATCTGATCGTTCTTGATCGCCGTGTTCATGCCCATCGAAACGAAGTCTTCCTGATCGGCGGCGGCGGGGATGGACTGAATGCTGGCGGGCGCGGACAGCATTCGCTGTTCCACGATCAGCGTATCGGCGGTGTACTGGCTGAGCATCATGCCGGAGAACATCCCCGCGCCTTTGGTGAGGAAGGCGGGCAGGCCGACGCTCAGCGCCGGGTTGGTCAGCCGGTTGAGGCGGCGTTCGGAGAGGACGCACACCATCGTGATCGCCGCGCCCGCCATGTCCATCGGGAGCGAGACCGGCGTGCCCTGAAAGTTCGCGCCAGTGAGCGTGAGTTTGTATTCGGGAAGGAAGATCGGGTTGTCGCCGACGCCGTTCAACTCGATTTCGACCTGCCGGCGGGCGTAGGCGATCGCGTCGTGCGCCGCGCCGATGACCTGTGGGCTGGAGCGCATCGAGTACGCATCCTGGACTTTCGTCTTCAGTTTGCCCGTCACGAGGTCACTGCCTGCGATGCACTGCATGATCGCCCTGGCCGAGCGGATCGCGCCGGGGAAGCCGCGCAACTCGTGCAGCCGCACGTCGTAGGGCTTCATGTTGGCGAAGAGCGCTTCAAGGCTCATAGCGCACGCGATTTCAGCCTGCTTGAGCCAGCGGTTCATCTCGAACAGATGAATCGCGCTCATCGCTGTCAGGAAGTTCGAGCCGTTGATCGCCGCCAACCCGTCGCGGGCGTGCAGGTCGGGGATTGGAACGCCGGCCCTCTCCATCGCGGCCCGACCCGGCAGCCGCTCGCCCCGATAGAAGGCTTCCCCCTCGCCCATGAGCAGGAGCGCGATCTGCGCCATCGGCGCGAGGTCGCCGGACGCGCCGACCGAGCCTCTCTGGCAGACAACCGGCGTGACGCGCTTGTTCAGCATCTCGACGAGCGTCAGCGGAATCTCTGGCCGACAGCCGGACTTTCCGCGAGCGATGACGTTGATCCGGCTCGCCATCGCCCCGCGCGCGTGCTCGATCGGCGCGGGGTCGCCGATGCCGGCCGCGTGGTTGTAGATCAAGTATCGCTGGAACTGCTGCACCTGCTCGTCGTTCAGGACGACTTCCGAAAACTCGCCGATGCCGGTGTTGGTGCCATACATGATTTCTCTGGCCGCCAGTTTTTCTTCCACCATGCGGCGGCAGACCTTGACGCGCTCCAACGCCTCCGCGTCGAGTTCCACCTTTTCGCCGCCCCGCGCGATGCGCACCAGTCGCTCGATTGTCAGGCCGGATCCATCCAGGATGATGGTCATCTAATCTCCCGTAGCAGTTCCCCTATTTCCCCATTTCCTTCAGTTCCCGTTCAAGGTCGGCCTCGGCAATAGCCCCGCCCTCTCGGTGACGATCGGCACGGCCTCTTCCCACTCGATCGCCATGATGTGGACTCCGGCCACGCCCTCGATCTCGCGCATCTGCTGGATCAGTTCGACGCAGATTTTGATTCCCTCTTCGCGATACGCCGCGGCTTTAGCCTTCTTGTCCTCGATGCCCTTGCCGGCGGCCTCCATGCGCTCGACGATCTCGTCCGGCACGTCCATGCCGGGGACTTGATCGCGCATGTACTTGGCCGCGCCGGGAGTTTTGAGCGGGCCGACGCCGGCGAGGATATGTACTTGTTTGTGGACGCCCAGATCGACAACTCGCTTCATAAACTCGCGGAACCTCGGCACGTTGTAGATCAACTGCGTCTGGATGAAATCCGCTCCGGCCTTGGCCTTCTTACCCAGCCGATAAGGTCTCCAGTCGAACGGATCGCCGAAGGGATTCTCTGCCGCGCCGACGAGGAAGCGTGGGTTGACGCCTTTGATCTCCTCGCCGCACTGGAAGGCCGCCTTGTCGCGCAGGCCCACGACCATCTGCACCAACTGTATCGAGTCGATGTCGTGGACGTTCTTCGACTGCGGGTGGTTGCCGAAAGTCTGATGGTCTCCGGTCAGGCACAGGATGTTACGCAGTCCGAGCGCGTAGGCGCCGAGAAGATCGGCCTGTATTGCCAGCCGGTTGCGGTCGCGGCAAGTCATCTGCATCACCGGCTCCAGGCCGGCTTGCAAGGCCAGCGTGCCCGCGCCGATGGACGACATACGGACGATGGCCGTCTGGTTGTCGGTGATGTTCGCGGCGTCGGCGTATCCTTTGAGGATGGAGGCTTTCTTGCGAATCACTTCGGCGTCGGCGTTCTTCGGCGGGCCGAGTTCGGCGGTCACCGCGAAGTGACCGCTCTTCAGAATTTTTTCGAGATTGCTGCCTGACTTGAAGCCGTTTTGCTCACTCATAGCGCACCTCGTAACCTGACAATGCGACAAGGTGATCGATCACCCTCTCACCCTGTCACCCTCTCACCCTCTCACCTTGTCATCACTCACCAGTCTCAAATCCTCCCTGACAATCTTCCTCGGCCCCCCGTCCCGGCTCGTGCGCCAGTCTTTGGGCGGGTTGATGTCCATCAGCAAGTGCAGCCGGCCCTGCGCTTTGAGTTTGTCATAGATCAGTTGCCACGCGCAATCGATCTCCGGGCCGACCTC
>JACQED010000240.1 GCA_016200785.1 Chloroflexota bacterium | reverse complement strand
TCAGCGTCCCCGTTTTGTCGAACACAATCGTCTGCAACTTACTCGCGTTCTCAATGGCTTCGGCGGCTTTGAACAGCACGCCGTGCTCGGCGGCCTTGCCAGTGCCGGCCATGATCGCGCTCGGTGTCGCCAGCCCCACGGCGCACGGGCAGGAGATGACCAGCACTGTGACCGAGAGCAGTAGAGAGAAGCCGAACACGCCGATCGCGCCCAACTTGTACGGCGAGAGGATGAAGGAACTGTTCGGATCGAAGAAGAGTTGGTAGCCAAAGAAGAACCAGAAGACGAACACGGCGACCGCCAGCATGTGAACGCCGAGGATGAAGTGTCCGGCCACCCAGTCGGCCAGTTTCTGGATCGGCGCTTTGCTGGCCTGCGCGTCCTCGACCAACTTGATGATCTGCGCCAGCGCCGTGTCCTTGCCGACCTTCGTGGCCTCGAACTTGAACGCGCCGGTCTTGTTCAGCGTCCCGCCGATGACGGTGTCGCCGGCCTTCTTCTCGACCGGCAGGCTCTCACCGGTGAGCATGGACTCGTCCACCGCGCTGTAGCCCTCTTTGACAAGACCATCCACCGGGATCGACTCGCCGGGCTTGACCAACAACCAATCTCCGATCTCCACTTCGTCGGCGGGTATCTCATCCTCTTTCCCATCTCGAATCACCCGCGCGATCTTCGGCTGGAGTTTCATCAGTTTGCGGATGGCTTCCGAAGTGCGCCCGCGCGTCAGGGCTTCCAGCCTACGCCCGAGGATGATGAACGCCGTGAGCAACGCCGCGCTCTCGAAGAAGGTCGCGCCCTCGCCGCCGAAGCCGGCCTTCGGAAACAAGGTGTTGATGACCGCAATCCCATACGCCGCGCCAATGCCGGTAGCGTAGAGCAGGTTCATGTCGGTGACGCCGTGCTTCAGGCCCTTCCATGAGTTGGTGAAGAACTGCCGCCCCGGGCCGAGCACGATGGGCGTGGTCAGCAGGCCGATCACCCATTTGTACGACAGCCACACGGGCACGATGGCCTTGAGCGGGCCGAGCATGTCGTAGAACGTTCCGATCATGACGACCAGCCCGATCGCGCCGGCAATCAACAAATTCCGGCCTTGCCGCTTGATTTCCTCTTCGCGCGCCTGCCGTTCGCGGTCGAGCGCGTCCGCACCTTCACTGCGTTCCTGAGCCTCGTAGCCGACCTCGCGCACTGCGCGTTTCATCCCGCCGACGGTGACGACGCCGGGGATGTACGACACGCGGGCCGTGCCGAGGCCGAGGTTGACGACGGTGCTCGTCACGCCGTCGAGTTCTTTGAGTGCGCCCTCGACGTGAGCCACACAAGAGGCACAGGTCATTCCACGAACATCGAGCGTGAGTTCGACGGTCGGTACGGCATAGCCCACGTCGTCAACCGCGCGAGCCATGTCGGCCAGCGTAACTTTCGCCGGATCGTAAGTTAGACTCGCTTTGTTGGTGCCCAAATTGACGACGACGTTTTCGACGCCGGGAAGTTCCTTGAGCGCGCCCTCGACGTGCGAGACGCAGGAGGCGCAGGTCATGCCCTGCACGGGGAGGGAGAGGGGTTTCGAGATTGAGGTCATACAAGTTCCTTCCTGACAGATGGCAGATAGCCGATGGCGGATGGCAGACTATCGGCTATCAGCCATTCGCCATCGGCCATGCGCGTCAACGAGTTGATAGAGCGAAACGATGTCAGACAGCAGTCGCTCGCGGGCCGGCGCGTCGGAGTCGCGCAAGCCGGCGAACAGGCAGTGTTCGAGATGATGGGCGAGCAAGCGGCGGTTGATCTCACGAATGGCGGCTTGCACGGCCAACGTCTGATGGATGACGGTCTGGCAATCGTCTCCGCGCTCGATCATCGCGGCGATGCCGCGCAGGTGGCCCTCGGCGCAGCGGAGACGGCGGACGAGATCGGCCTGCACGGCGGGCGCGTCAACGGGCATGGGCCGTCACCTCTTCGACCGGCGCGGTTTGCAATGTCAACGCGGCTTCTACGAGCGCGGCCATGACTTGTCGCGCCACTTGCGCGTCCGGTTGCGTCATCGCATCGCGGACGAGTTGCGCCCGCGCCTGCGCGTCGTGGCTGTGAGCGGTGACGACGACAGGTTCGCCGGTCTCGCCATAGACCAGCATCACGACGAACTGGCAGGTGCACCGAGCAGTGCCGTGATGCGGACATTCACAATCGGCGTGCGCCGTCAGCGCCGAGCGCAGATCGAAACTGCGGACGACACGAAAGCCGCGCCGCGTCAGGGCGGCGGTGGCGGCCTGAGCAGCGACTTCGCCGCCGGCGTCAAACAGGATGCTCCCCCACAGGGGCGCTTCGCAGTGGTTCATGGCGTCCACCTTTGCTCAGTCTAGCCCGAACAACCCCGATGACCTAGCGCTAACTGGCGCGTTTTGCCATGCGCCAAATGGCCTATGCCTACTTCGCCGCGCGCTCGGTGGCGCGCATTAGCCGCAGCAGGGCGGCGATGACAAGGGCGGCGAAACCGAACGGCGCCAGCGCCACCCAGCCGCCCTTGGCGACGGCGACGATCACGACAGTCAGCGTGGCTCCCGCCAATAGCAGTCCAATCCACCCAGGACGGCTCTTGTTGCGCCGCCCGCTTCCGTGCAGGTGCATTGCCTCACCCGGCCTCGCTCGGCCGGCCTTCGCCTTCCGGCGGGATGGCCTCTTGAAAATACGGCCAGGGATCCGCCTCAAATACGTGCAGGCACGCGCTGTGGCAGAAGTAGAAGATTTGCCCGTTGAACTTGATCCAGGCGGCCGCTTTGTCGGCAGTGAACTGCATTTTACAGACAGGGTCGGTGACGAGTTGGAGAGTGGTGTTGGCTTCCACGTCGTTACCCTGGTTGTTATCCTCGAGCGCGGATCAGGGCGAAACCGGCGGCGGCGCTGAGCGCGATCAACCCTGCGACGGCTGCGATCTGGCCGGCCGGTTTCGTCCGGTCAATCACGTGGGCCTCGCCGGTCGGTTCTTGCATGGTCGCCGAGCCGGCGCTGGCTTGGCTGGAGGGCGCGGTCACGGTCAAATCGGCGCTCGCTGTCTCGCCCGCCTCGGTTGCGGCGCGCACGGTGTACGATCCCGGCGCGAGATCGGCGGGGATGGTGAACGTGGCGACAAAACCGCCTTCTTCGCCTTCACCGGTCACCGTCGCCTCCCCGAGCGGAGCCGAGCCCCCTGGCCCTTCCAGGCTGATCGCAAACACTTCGCCCGGTTCCATTTCGCTGCCGGTGACAGTGATCTGTCCGCCAGCGGCGACGACGGGCGGCCCGACGGCGATGACCGGCTCACCGTGCGCGAGCACGACTCCGAGCGGGGCGAGGGCCAGTGCGGCGAAGATGATCAAACTGCGAACGATGTAGGTTTTCATTCCAGTGCTCCTACCTGAGATGCGCGGCGACGGGCTGCAGTGTCGCAAAGACGCCGCTGACGATGATCACGATCAGGACGAAGCCTGCCTCGAGCACCAACCCTCTGCGCCGCGCCGGGCTGAGATAGGGGCTGCGGTCGAGGATCGGCACGAGCGCGAGCAGACCGCCGAGAATCGCCGGCACGATCACCAGCGCCCGCGTGCCCCAGGCCTCTTCCGCCGGGAACAGCCAGACGAACATCCACCCCGGCTTGGTCACTTCTGCGCCCGCCACGCCCGGCTGGCCGAGCGGCGCGGGAAAGATCAGGCTGAGGAGCAACGCCAGGGCGAGCACGAACAGCCCGTAGCCGGCCATCCGCCGCAGGTGAACGTCGAAGCGCGATTCGCCCTCGCCGGCGGTCGAGCGGGAGACCGCGTCGGGGGTCACTTTTGGCGAAATACCGTGTTGCTTGATCAGGAAGATGTGCGCGGCGATCAGCAGCCCGAACAGTAACGGCAGGATCGTGATGTGGCCGTTGAACAACCGGGTGAGCAGCGGCACGCTGCGGCTGAACTCGGCCGAGAACCACGTCCCCAGCGCGCCGATGAACTCAGCCGCCTCTTTGTTGTGTTGCAAGGCCTCCAGACCTTCCTGATCGAACTTGAGCACCGAGCCGGTGAAGACCAGGCCGAATGTCACCGCCAGCAGGCCGAGGCCGACGTACCAGTTGATCTCGCGTGGGCGTTTGTATGCGCCGGTGAACAGCACGCGCAGCATGTGCAGCAGGACGGTCACGGTGACGATCTGCGCTGTCCAGAAGTGGATCGAGCGCACCAGATCGCCCAGCGGCGCGCCGGTGATGAGGTACACCACGCTCTGGTGGGCATCGGCCGGGTGCGGATGATAGAACTGCGCGAGGTAGATGCCGGTGATGAAGAGAATGACGAAGCCGGTGAGGGTGATGCCGCCGAGCACATAAGGCAGTGAGTTAGCATGTTCGGGGACGGCGTAGGCGATGCCTTGAAGGCCCAGCCGTTCGTTCAACCAATCGCCGAGCCGTGAACGTGGAGCGGGTTGGAGTGAAGTAGTCATCGTTCAGATCCTTCCAAGTCAGTCATGGTTCTTATCTCTCTCGTGACACTATACTGCCGGAGGCGGGGCAAGCCCTAGCGTCAAACGGCGTGTCTTACCACACGCCGTTTGGCGTGCCGGGGTCATAGGCCGTTTGGCGCGTGGAGAATAAACGTAGAGACGACCCGACGGGTCGTCTCTACAACATGGGGTGGCTTGGCAGGCAAGATCGAATCTTGCCCTACAAAGGCAGTCTCAACTCTACGACGGCGCCTTTTCCGGGCGCGGATCGAATCGCCAGCCGCGCGCCGGTCAGTCATCGGCGCGTTCCTGCATGCCCATCAAACCGTAGTGCCCTCCGGCGGCCAGGGCGCTCATCCTCTCGGGCACGGTGAAACCTTTGCTGTCGTCCTGCGCCCCCAGGACGAACTCGCCTGCGCCGGACGACACGCTGACGCAGACGGTCTTCGCCCCGGCCTGGCGGGCGACATTGTTTAGCGCCGCCTGCGCGATGCGAACCACGGCAATTTCTCGCTGCGAGAGTTCCAGCTGCGTCGGGCCGGTCACGCCTCCAGCAATGGCGAGGCCCGCTAGTGTGACGGCCTATCCGCCTATCAACTGCGCATATAGCGTCTGAGTCTCCGGCATGGGGCCGACCCCCAGTTCTGACCGGAGAAGTTCCGCAAACGTCTCATAGTGCCGGATGAGGGCCGGCCGGTTGCCCAGACGGTGATACAGCCGCAGCACTTCACGGTGTACGTCCTCGCGCAGGGGGTCGGCGGCAAGCAGACGCTGGTAGGCTGTCAGCGCGTCAGCGCAATTTTCTTTCTCCAGATGGACGGCGGCCAATTCGGCTAGAACGGCAAGATACAGGTGATGCAGCCGGTCGCGCTCGGCCGCGCACCAGTCGGCGTACAGGTTGTCGAGGAAATCACCCCTATAGAGAGCCACTGCCCTTTCAAACGCCTCCACAGTGCGCGCCGTTCGCGCCCGCGCGCACGCCGCCTCAAATTCGTCGGCGTCCAGATCGAATAACTCGCGCTCCAGGCGGTAATCGCCAAACTCGGCGGCGATGTAGTTGGCGTCGGGGCCGCCGGCCTCGCGCAGAGCGCCCCGCAGACGATACAGGGCGGTGTGGAACGCCGCGCGCCCCCGCTCCGGCACCGCCTCCGGCCAGAGCGCCTCCACCACGCGCTCCAGCGGGATCGCTTCACGGCGAAACGTGAAGAAGTAAGCCAACAGATCGCGCCCGCGCCCGGCGAGGGCCGGAGTGAAGTCCTTGCCACCGCACGCCACCCGGAAGCCGCCGAGCGTCTTCACTTTCAGGACCGCCTCGACCCTCGTGGCCGGTTTCGGCCGGGCGGTCGGGGGCGGCCCGCGGCGAGGCAGCCGCGCCAGCACCACCTCCACGAATTCGGGATACAAGCCGGCCTGGCGCGCCGTCTGGCAGATCCTTTTCGCCCGCTTTCCCTGATCCACCCACAACTGCACGGCGCCGGTCGGGGCGATAATGCCGAGCGATTTTTCGATCCACTCGCGGGCCGTCGGTTTGTCCTGGCACAGGTCGAGATAAGCCAGGGCGAAGTAGACCATTGCCAATGGGATACGGAACTGGCCGCGTTCGCACGGGCCGACGAGCGCGGCGAAGGCCGCCCGGGCGGCGGCCAGTTCGCCGAGATCGAGCAAGAGGTCGGCGAACAGACTGCGGCAAACGCACATCTCATACGTGTCCGGCCTTCCGGCGTACAGTTGCAGCACGCCCTCCGCCAGTTTGCGCGCCTCGGCCACGCGGCCCTGCTGGCTGAGATTGAACGCGAGGAAGCCATGCGCCATCACCAGCGCGTAACTCTCCAGGCCGAGTGCATGCGCCGAGTCGATGGCTTGCCGCAGGATGGACTCGGCGCGCGCCAGTTCACCGCGCCGGGTGAGGACGTTGCCGAGCGACATGTAGGCCAGCGGGAGATATTCGGCGAGTTGAAGTTGCCGGCAGAGGGCAAGGCCGCGTTCGGCGCAATCGTGGGCCGAGTCGAGGTCGCACCAATACAGGTACGGCGTGGCCATAGCGATGTAGGCCTGCGCGGCCATGGGTGACAGTTCATCCGGGACGGCGCGGAGCGCATCGCGGCAATACTGCACGGTGGCAGCCGGGTCCCCGTGCCACCAGCAGATCTGCCCCAACATGCCTAAAACTTGGGCCAGCGCGCCCGGCGGGAGCGACGCCTGGCTCAAACGCGCTTGCTCCAATGCTTTCTCCGCCAGCCTGCGCCCGTGATCCATCCCCTCCAAAAACCCCGCACTGCGCGCCAGAGCCATCAGCGCGAAGGTCCGCGCCACGTGCTCGGTCGCCGGGGCCGCTTCGACGGCCAGCGCGGCGAGGTCACGCGCGCGCAGGTAGTCGCCCTGTGAGCGGGCCACTTCAGCCAGCCCGGTGAGCGCGCGGGCCAGCCCGCTCGCGTCGCCGGAGGCGGCGCAGACGGCGCGCGCCTCTTCGTAGCGGGCGACGGCTTTTTCAGCCTCGCCCCAGCGGCGGAGAATATCGCCGAGCGTAACCAACAGGGCCGGGCGGGCGCGCAGTCTCTCGACCGGAAGCGCCCGCAGAAACTCGTAGAGCACCTTCGCTCGCCCGCTCGCGAGGTGCCCCGGCGCAAGCGCGGCGATGGCCTCGGCGGCCTCTTCGTAAGCACTGGCCTTGAGATAGTGAGCCGTGGCCGCGTCCAACTCGCCGCGCACGGCGTAGTACGCTCCGGCGGCGCGCTGCAGCGCCCAGGCCCCGGGTTCGTCCGTGCTGTACAGGCGGTCGAGCAGAAAATCGCGGAAGAGTTGATGGTAGCGATAGTAGGGGCGGGGTTCATCCCCGCCCGCAGCGGGCTCGAGGCTCGTGATGAACAGGTTGCGCCGTTCGAGTTCGGCGAGTACATCGGCTGAGTCAGCGCGCTGCAGCACGGCATTGCACGCCGCCGCGTCCATCAAAGGCAGCACCGATGAGCGGAGCAGAAACTGCTGAATTGCCTCCGGCTGGAGGCGGAAGACTTCCTCGGCGAGATAGTCAAACACGAAGCGCTGTGTGCCCTGAAAATCGGCGATGAACCGCTCGGCGGCGGCGGCGTCTTTGCCCGCGAGTGAATTCAGCGCGAGCGCGACGCCGGCCGGCCAACCTTCGGTCTTTTCCGCGAGGGCGCGCAAACTCTCGGCGGAAAGCGGCGGGAGGCCCGGGCGCGAAGCCAGCGCGGCGATTTCGTCCGGGGTCAGGCGCAGGTCACGGGCGCGGAGTTCGGCCAGGTCGCCGCGGGCGCGCAGGCGCGCGAGCGAGAGCAGCGGGTCGGTGCGGGTGGAGATCAACAGGCGGAGCGCGGGCGGGCGATGGTTGAGCAAGTAATCCATCGCGCTGTGCACGGCCTGCGAGGCGACAAAGTGATAGTCGTCGAGCACGAGGAGAGTTTCCGGCAGGCCCGCGCCGTCAATCTCGTTGATGAACACGGTGAGGAGACGCTCGATCTGCGCCAGGGGGTCTTGCGTATCGCGCAGCGCGGCCAGTGTCACTCCGCCGAATAGCGGAAAGGCCCGGTGCAGCGCCTCGGTCAGGTAGGCGAGAAACACGGCCGGATCATTGTCGCCGGGGTCGAGTTGGTACCAGGCGATGGGAGTGGTCGAGGCCGCCGCGAGATCGGCCAGCAGGGTGGTTTTGCCGTAGCCGGGCGGCGCGGAGATCAGCGTGAGAGGGCAGGCGGAGGCCTCGCGGAGGCGGTCGAGTAGCGCCGGGCGGGCCAGCCGGTCGGGGCGCAGGCGCGGGACGAGGAACTTGGTGTGCAGGAGGGGCAAGGCGGCCATCGGCGAAGGGGATTATAGTCCGCGCGGGGGAGGAACGGAAGGCGAGTGAGTGTCGTGTCAGTGCCGTGTGAGAGACCAGTCCTATACTACCTCTATCAGACACGCCCCAACCCGCCGTGCCGGGCGGCGGGCGGTGCGCACGGCAGTGCGCCAGACTCCCCGGCGAAGACATTCCGGGAGGAGAGCCATGAAACACAAGACTATGTTCCTTAGCATCCTGCTTACGGTCGGCACATTGCTGCTGGACGCCTGCGGCGGGGCGGCGACGACCGCCGCACCCGCCACCGCTCCGCCGACCAAGCCGCCGACGACAGTCGCCCCGACAGCCGCTCCGACGGCCGTCCCGACGCCGGAACCGACTTCGTTTGACGACGGCGCGCTGACCTACGCAATGTACGCCGACGTGGATGACTGGGATCCGTCGTCGTCGTTCTCGCTGGGCGTCGTGCCGCTGGCCAACATCTACGAGACGCTGCTGTGGTACAACGGCCCCGGCGCGGCCGAGCAGTTCACGCCGGGCCTCGCGACCGAGTGGTCGGTCTCGTCCGACGGGCTGACCTGGACGTTCAAAATCCGCGCGGGCGCGAAGTTCCACGACGGCGAGCCGGTGAACGCGGCGGCGGTCAAGTATTCCATCGAGCGCACGATGGGGTTGGGCGAGGGCGCGGCCTATATCTGGGGGCCGGTGGATTCCATCGAGGCCCCCGACGACACGACGGTCGCCTTCCACCTGAAAAGCCCCGCGCCGATTGACCTGATTGCCTCGTCGCAGTACGGCGCGTACATCATGTCGCCCAAGAGCGCGGAGCAGGGCAAGGAGTGGTTCAACCAGGGCAACGACGCCGGCTCCGGGCCGTACCGGTTGAAGAGTTGGGAAGCCGGCCAGCAAATCACCCTGGTCAGGTTCGACGACTACTGGGGCGGCTGGGAAGGCCGCCACTTCAGCACCATCTTGCTCCCCATCGTGACCGAGTCTTCGACGATGGTGCAGATGATCGAGGGCGGCGAGGCCGACTTCGCCTCGCTGGTGCCGGTGGACTCCATCCCCGGCCTGCAGCAGAACGCGGACGTCGAGGTTGTCATCGCCCCGTCGTGGAAGAACTCGATGTTCCTGATCAACACCCAGAAGCCGCCGACGGACAACGTCAAGTTCCGGCAGGCGCTGGCTTATGCCTGGGATTACGAGAAGGTGGTGAACGACGTGTACAACGGCATGGCCGAGGCGGCCCTGGGGCCCATCCCCAAGACGATGTGGGGGCACGACGACAAACTGACGCCGTACACGTTTGACCTGGACAAGGCCAAAGCCCTGCTGGAGGAGTCCGGCGTGCCTTCGTCGGAGTGGAAGATCACCGCGCAGTACATCGGCACTTCCAAAGGCTACGAGAACTCGCTACTGCTCTTCCAATCCAACCTGGCCAAGATCGGCGTGACGCTGGAACTGGCGCCCGGGCCGTGGACGACGATCTGGGCGAACGCCAGGAACCTGGAGACCGCGCCCAACCTCCAGTCCATGACCTGGTGGCCCACGTACCCCACGCCCAACGACTGGCTGATCGGCATGTTCCACACGGAGGAGAAAGCGCTGTTCAATCTCAGCCACTACTCCAACCCGGAAGTGGACGCGCTGATTGACGAGGGCATGGCGGTGGAGGGTGCCGACCGGGCGAAGGCCATCGCGAACTATGGCAAGGTGCAGCAAATCCTGATGGACGATGCGGTGGCGATCTTCTACGCCGACGTCAAGACGGCGCTGCCCACCCGGAAGAGCGTGACCGGCTTCACACCCAACCCGGCCTACGAGACGGTGTTCTTCTACAACCTCTCGCGCGTGCAGCCGTAGCCGCCATGGCTTATCGCTGATGGCCTATCGCCGATCACTAACCGCATAACGCTGACCGCTAATCGCCTATCGCAGGTCGGAGTCGTTTGAATGCTCGATCCTGCGATAGGCGATATGCGATACGCGATACGCGACATCCCATGCCCGCCTATCTCGCCCGCCGACTGGCGCTGACGATCCTGGTGTTGTGGGGGCTGACGCTGGCGACCTTCGTCATCACGCACCTCGTGCCTGGCGACCCCGCCGCGCTGTACCTCGGCCCCAAGCCCACGCAAGAGCAAATCGAGGCCGTCAACCGCAAGTTCGGATTCGACCAGCCGCTGCCGGTTCAATACGTGCGCTACATGCAAGGGGTGATGAGCGGCGACTTGGGCCTGAGTTTGCGCACCAAGCGGCCGGTGACGAGCGAACTGGGCGCGCGCTTTGCCGCGACGTTTGAGCTCACCACGCTGGGCATGGCGCTGGCGCTGGCCGTCGGCCTGCCCATCGGCGTGGCGTCGGCGCGGCGGCGCGGCGGCGCGGTGGACCGCCTGAGCCAGGTGGTCGCGCTCTCCGGCGTCGCGATGCCGGCCTTCTTCATGGGCATGCTGCTGCAACTCCTCTTTCACGGCCGCCTGAACTGGCTGCCGCTGCAGGGGCGGCTGGCCAAAGAAGTGATGGCCCACAGCCCGGTTCAGTCGCTCACCGGACTCTATCTGATAGACACCCTGCTCACCGGCAACTGGCCCGCCTTTCAGAGCACCGCGGCGCACATCGTCCTGCCGGCGCTCACTATCGCCTTCACCTCGGTAGCGGTCGTCACCCGCATGGCCCGCTCTGCCATGCTGGAGGTGCTGAGTCAAGACTACGTCCGCACGGCCTGGGCCTACGGCTTGCCCGAGCGGCTGGTGTACTACAAATATGCGCTCAAGCCGGCGCTCGTCACGGTAGTGACGGTCGTCGGGCTGGCCTACGGCTACCTGTTGGGCGGCTCGTTCCTCGTCGAGAGCATTTTCGACTGGCCGGGTCTGGGCCAGTATGCCGTGCTTTCGATTCTGTACAACGACTATCCGGGCGTGATGGGGGTGACCGTGCTCTACGCGGTGAGTTTCATCCTGGTGAATCTGGCCGTGGACTTGATCTACCACGCGCTCGACCCGCGCCTCAAGGAGCCGGGAACATGAGAGACCCTTCGGGTCTGCGAGACCCGAAGGGTCTGCTCGCCGGGATTGCCAGCGTGCGGCGCGTGCGGCGTGTCGTCCGGCGTCACCCGCTCTTCGTGCTGGCGTTGATCGCCACCGGCGCACTGCTGGCCGGCGCGATCTTCGCCCCGGCCCTCGCGCCCTATCCGCCGGACGAGATCAACTTCGCCGAGAAACTCGATCCCCCCAGCCGCGCCCATCTGTTTGGCACGGACGCGCTCGGTCAGGACATCTTCAGCCGCAGTCTGTACGGGGCGCGCACTTCGCTTGCCATCGGCGGCCTGGTGATCGCCGTAGCGTTGGCCCTCGGCGTACCGTTGGGCCTCGCGGCGGGCTACTTTGGCGGACGGACGGACGAAATCATCATGCGCCTGACCGACGTGATGCTCGGCTTCCCGCCGCTATTGCTGCCTATGGCGATTGCCGCCGCCCTCGGCGGAAGTGTGTTCAACGCCATGGTCGCCATCGCGATTTCGTGGTTCCCGTGGTACGTGCGCCTGCTGCGGGCGGAGGTGCTGGTGCTGCGGCAGGAGGCCTTTGTCGAAGCCAGCCGGGCGCTGGGGGCCGGATCACCATGGATCCTCTGGCGGCACCTGCTCCCCAATGCCATGGCGCCCGTGATCGTGCAGGCCAGCATGGACGTCGGCTATGCCATTCTGGCGGCGGCCAGCCTCTCGTTCATCGGCCTGGGCGCGCAGCCGCCGGCGGTGGAATGGGGGCTGATGGTCACGACCGCGCGCGTGTACTTTCTGGACTTCTGGTGGACGGCCACATTTCCGGGCCTGGCGATTTTCGTGGCCGTGCTCGCCTTCAACCTGCTCGGCGATGGGTTGCGCGATCTGCTTGACCCGAGGTTGAAATAGTTAGGGCTTACGCAGTTGGGGCAGCAGTCCAACTGCGGCGGGAACGCTCAACTGCGTAAGTCCTGATAGTGTAACCGGAGGATGCCATGTCTCGCTATTTGGGGATTGCCGGTGTGCAGATGACGCCGGTCGCCTGGGACAGCCAGGCCACCGTGCGCAAGATGATTGACACCGTGGAGCAAATCTCGCGGAGTTTCCCGTGGGTGGATCTGATCGTATTCCCGGAACTGTGCGCC
>JACQED010000267.1 GCA_016200785.1 Chloroflexota bacterium | reverse complement strand
TCCGAACACGACGGCGGGCCGATCGGCCCGCCGTCATCTTACTGCGCCGATGCGCGAACTATCCCCCATTCGCGCTAGCAGATCTCCAATTCCTTCAACTTGCTCTCCGGCACAACACCGTTCACCCAGCCGCGCTCCTGATAGTAGTCCTTGAGCATCGGCTCGAGTTCGCACACCTGGCCCTTCGAGCCGGGGCCGTTCGACGGCTCATTGAGGAACCGCTCCGGCAGATAGTCCGAGCCTTCGCGGAAGCCGGCCAGGTTGTTGTAGTAGCGCTCGAGGTTGTAAACGCGCTCACCCACTTTGAGCAGGCCGTCCACATCCATCGGGTTGCCGGTAACCGTGCTGTACTGCTTCGCGAATGTGTCGAGGCTCTCGGCAAACGTCGCGAACTTGCAAACGTCCAGGCAGTCCGTCATCGCGTGGACGTTCTGGAAGATCATCGTCAGTTTGCCCTTGCCCTCCCACTTGAGCGGGTCGGCCACGTCGGCCGGGCCGAGCACGTTGCCCACCACTTCGGCCGCCGGAGTGTAGCCGCGCAGGTGGCACGCGCCCCGGTTGGAGGTGGCGTAGGCGATGCCCATGCCCTTGATGCCGCGCGGGTCGTAGGCCGGGATGGACATGCCCTTGACGCTCATCGAGATTTCGGGATGGCCCCACTTCTTGGCCGCGCGCGCCGGGCTCTCGGCGATTTCCTTGCCGACTCCCTTCCGGTGGGCGATGTCGTCGAGCAGTTTGAACATTGCCTCCGCCTCGCCCCAGGCGAGGCCCCGGCTGTCCAGCAGGCCAAGCTCAGTTGCTTCCATCGCCACCGATAGCGCGTTGCCCGACTCGATAGTGTCCAGCCCGTAATCATTACAGCGGTCAATCAGCGCGGCGACGGCGTTCACATCGCCCAGGCCGCAGTTCGCGCCGAGCGCCCAGGCCGACTCGTACTCGACGCTTTCCATTCGCAGATTGTACCGGCTGTTGACCTCCACTTCTTTCTTGCAGGCCACCGGGCAGGCGTGGCAGGTGGGGTCGTCCACCAGAATCGTCTCTTTCACCTTCTCGCCGCTGATGGCTTCGTGCTGAGGGAAGAAGGTCTCTTTCGCGTTCTTGGTCGGCATGGCGCCGATGGTGTTGATGATATTCATCAGCACGTTGGTGCCGTAGACCGAGAGGCCGCCCTTGCGCGGGGCGGTGACGACTTTCTCGTTGCTGAGTTCTTCGAGGGCTTTCGCGTGCGCGGCTTTGAAACCATCCTTGTCAAAGGGCCTGGGCCGGTCGGCGTGCTTGCCGAGGACGACGATGGCCTTGAGATTCTTTGAACCCATCACGGCGCCGGTGCCGCCGCGACCCGAGGCCCGATCCATCTCGTTCACGATGCAGGCGAACGAGACTTTGTTTTCGCCCGCCGGGCCGACGGCCATGATCGAGACATCCTTGCCGGGATATTTCTTCTGGAGCGCGGCGACGGTGTCGTGCACGCCCTTGCCCCACAAAGTCGTCGCGCTGTAGAGTTTGACGCCGCCCTCGCTGACCAGCGCGTAAGCGGGCTTCTCGGCCTTGCCGGAGAAGACGATCCCGTCCAGCCCGGCCCATTTGAGGCGCGCGCCGCTCCAGCCGCCGTGGTGCGAATCGACGATCGTGCCGGTGAGCGGCGACTTGGTGCAGACGGCGATGCGTCCGCTCAAATTCACGTCGGTGCCCGACAGCGGGCCGGTCATAAAGACGAGGATGTTCCTGGGCGAGAGAGGTTCGACGGCCGGCCCGTTGTCGAAGACGTACTTCGCGCCGAGGCCGCGCCCGCCGACGTATTTGCGCAGATCGTCTTGATTGAGTGGTTCGTAAGTGATTTTCCCGTGGGTCAAGTCCACACGGGCCACACGGTTGCGATAACCGCCGAGATTCATGGTTGCCTCCACTTCTGGATTGAGAGTTAAATCGCGGGGAAATGCAAAAGCGGTCAGAGCCGACAGACCTCCTCTCCTCACCGCTTTGTGGTCTGCTGCAGAGGCGTTAAGTTTCTACGTTGCGATTATAGAGAGTGCCCCGGCGAAAGTCAACGGATGAATGTCACTTTGAGGCGCTTTGTTGTCGGCGAAGAGGAAGAAGACACGCGAGGGCGTTGTGCTGTGAAAGCATGACGAAGTTAGTCCAATTGCGGAACGGAGGCGAGGTGGTCATTACGACTTGTTATCCCGACGCCTTACGGTATACTTACGGCTGAGGCGGGTTTCGTGAAAAAAGCCATAGAAGGCGAACACTGGTATTTCGTGGACGAGACTGGCGACACGACATTCTATGATCGGCGGGGTAACCTGTTGATAGGTCAGCCGGGCGTGTCACCGATTCTAGGGCTGGGCTTTATTGAAACCGGTGATCCGCATCTGATGCGGCAGGCTCTGGCACGGCTCCACGCCGATATTATCGCTGATCCGTACTTGCAAAGTTTCCCGTCCAGCGCCGACACAGGCCTCGCGTTTCACGCCAAAGACGATCGCCCCGAGGTTCGCCATCTGGTCTTCAATCTCATCCGCACCCTGGACTTCAAAGCGCAGTTCGTCATCGCCCGCAAGATCGAACGAGTCTTTCGCAATTCATTTGGCGGCCAGCCACAGGCGTTCTACGATCATTTGGTTTCGCATTTGTTCACCAACGTCTTACACCGGCACACACGCAATCACATATACTTCGCCAAACGCGGGTCGCGAAGCCGGCAACGTCCATTGCTGGCTGCAATCAAAAAGGGTATGGCTCACTTCGAGGAAAAATGGAGCGTGACGGTGAAGACTGAGTCGGTCGTGCTGGCTCAAGTTCCTAGCGACGAACCTTGTCTGCAAGTGATCGACTATATGAATTGGGCCGTGTATCGAGCGTTTGTGGCGCGCGAGATGCGCTATTTTAGGCTTGTGGAAGACAAGGTGAGTCTGTTGGTCGATCTGTACGATGCGGCAAGATATCCGAATAATTGGTACAGTCGTGAGAATCCTTTTGATATGGAAAAAGCCAGCCCTCTATAGCTAGGCCCGGTTACCGGGCGCACGGCATGCAGAGCCGACTTTCACTAGTAGAGGACTGGCCGAGACCACTATGGCGTTTGTATTCTATAACTTTGTGAGTCCTGTGTCAAGTTTCGTTCCTGCGTTTCCTGCCTTCTGGCCCTGATCAACAGCCTGCGATCCGCCATTCATCGAGACGCTCTACAGCACTGTAGTTGAAAAAACAACAAATCCCTTGACTGCACACGCGCATCCCCATTTCTCCGCCTGGCGCGTCCTCCTCCCCATCGGCCTCGGCACCGCGCTTTCGCTGATGGGCGACACGGCGATGTACGCCGTCCTGCCCACCCACACCGCCGTGGCCGGCGTCTCGCTGGCGAGTGTGGGCATTCTCTTGAGCGCCAATCGCTGGATTCGCCTCCTGCTCAACGGCCCGGCCGGGCTGGCCTATGACCGCTGGCCGCGCCGCCGGCTGTTTGTCGCGGCCATGTTCGTCGGCGCGATCTCGACCGCGCTGTACGCTTTCACTCAGGGCTTCTGGCCGCTATTGGTCGGTCGCCTGCTGTGGGGACTGGCGTGGTCGGGCATCTGGGTCGGCGGCAACACGATCATTCTGGACGTGACGACGGAGAGCGACCGCGGCCACTGGACCGGCCTGTATCAATTGTCTTTCTATCTCGGTAGTGCGGTCGGGTTCGCGACAAGCGGATTGCTGACCGATCGGCTGGGTTATCACGGGGCGCTATCAGTCGCAACCGGCGTGACATTCCTCGGCGCGCTGATCGCCTTCTTTTTCCTGCCAGAGACACGCGGGGTCAAAAAGGATGAAGGCAGAAGGATGAAGGACGACACCGCGTTCGTGCCGACGCCTTCAGGCTTCGGCGGCGGGGGCGCGGCGCGGCGCGACTCGCGCAACTCGGCGACACTGCTGTACAGCGTCAATCGCTTCGTGGGCGCGGGTGTAATTTCAGCCACGTTGGGGCTATTGATCCAGCAGAGATGGGGCGAGGTTCGCCTCGGCGGGGGATCGCCAATTGGTGTTGCGACGTTGAGCGGAGTCATGCTCGGGTCGAGCACATTGATCAGCATGATCGCCGCGCCGGTCGCCGGGCACTGGTCGGATCGCGCCGGTCGCTGGCGGGTGGCCGCGGGCGGCCTCGCCCTCGGCATCCTCGGCCTCGGGCTTTTGGCCCTCGGCAATCCGGCGGTGATTCTGCTCGGTGTGCCCTTAACCGCGATCGCCGGCGGGAGCAACCAGAGTCTCGCGACGGCTTCGTTGGGCGATCACTCGATGGAAGAACAACGCGGCCTCTCGTTGGGCTGGATGCACACCTTCGGCGATCTCACCAGCGCCATCGCGCCGCCGCTCGTTTATGGCGTCCTGCCGTTGATCGGCCTGCCCGGCATTTACTTGGCGACCGCCGGTCTGACGGCGGCGATGTTGCTGTGGGCCGTCCGGCTGGCGCAGGTTCCGGGCCAGTCTTAGACTAGAGACAGATCAATCCCGAAGTGTTCCCGTAACACTGCGGCGACCTCCTCTTCGCTTCTCAACTCTCGCTCGACCCGTTCGCCGTTCGCGGTGACGATCAGCCGCATGTCGCTCAGCGTGATCCGACCCTCAGGCGTGATGCGGGTGCAGACGCGCTTACGAGTGAAGAAGGACTCCGGCGAAGTCTGTTGCCAGACGCACATCTCGGCGAAGTCGTTCAGTTGGCGAGGCTGATAGCCGAAGAGGTACTGATCGCCCCATCCGCCGTCCTCCTCAAGCACGAGCAACTTGCAAGCCGCCTCGCCGTGCGCGAGGCGATAGGCGCGGCCGCCGCGAACTTGATCGAGCGGATCGTCGAACGTCAGCGGCTCGTCAAAGCATTCGCCGAAGCCCACGTCGGCCAGCCACCGCGCGCCGTCGCGCGGTGACGGCTTGGCGCGGCTGGAGGCCGCGCCGGCCGGTCGGCGTTCCTCCAAGTTCAAGAGCAGAGTCAGATGATCGAACTCCGGGCCAAAGGCCCCTTCCCCGCTGGCGACACGCGCCGACAGCAGAGTTACGTCGAAGCCCAATTGACGCAGCAGCCACGCAAACAGTCCATTCAGTTCATAGCAGAACTCGCCGCGCCGGCGTTCGACGATCTTGTCGAACAGGGCAGTTTCGTCGAGGACGATCGGCCGGCGCAGGTGAATGTCTAAATTCTCGAATGGCAGGGCCTGGAGGTGTGCGCGATGTAACGCGCGCAGAGTCTCCGCTGTGGCGTCGAGCGGGCCGTGATAGTCAATGCGTTTCAGATAGGCCGGTACGTTCAAAACCCCACGCCCCGATGGCGCGCAAGTATCGCTCCGCCGAACGTGCCACGCCGGCCTGAGCATCGGCGGCCATCACGC
>JACQED010000257.1 GCA_016200785.1 Chloroflexota bacterium | reverse complement strand
TGACGGGCAGACCGAGCCGTGGGGCGTGAAGGCGTCGATCGTCGAGGTCAAAGACGTGCTGTTGCCGGAAACGCTCCAGCGGGTGATGTCACGCCAGGCCGAGGCCGAGCGCGAGAAGCGCGCCAAGATCATCCACGCCGAGGGCGAGCAGATCGCCTCCGAAGCGTTGGCGAAAGCGGGTGAGCGGTTGGCGGCGGCCCCGGCCAGCCTGCAACTGCGCTACCTGCAAACGCTGGTCGAGATGGCGGGCGAGAAGAACGCCACCATCCTGCCGATCCCGCTCGACATCATCCGCCAGTTCGCGCAGGCGGTGAAGTCCTGAAGCAAGACGCCGATCTACCACGAAGGCACGAAGACACCAGGTTCACCAAGAGGCCATTGTGTCCTTTGTGGCTTTGTGCCTTGGTGGTTAGCAGAGACCGATGCCCTCTGAAAGCCTGATCGACTCAACGATCACTGTGCGCGCCGATCTGTATCACGCCCTGGCCGAGGCCCTCGCCGATCCGCCCGAGTGGCTGGCTTCGCCGGGGCGCGACTGGCCGCTGTTTGACGCGGCGGTTCGCCTCGCGCCGTCGTCCGAGACTGCGCGCCACGCCGTTGAGCCGCTGGCCGAAGTTCGCGCCGAATCGCTCGCCGCGCGCCGAAAGCGGTATGCCGTGCTGTTTGCCGGGCCGGGCCGCCCGCGCTTTTGGCTGTACGAGTCGGCGCACCTGAGCGGGCGATTGCTCGGCCCGGAGTCGTTCGCCGTCCAGCGGCTCTACCGCGCCGCCGGCCTGGAAACCGCCAGCGCCGAGCTACCCGACCACGCTTCGGTTGAACTCGCCTTTCTCGCGCATTTGGCCGAAAACGTAGAGACGACCGGCCCGGTCGTCTCTACAGAAATGGAGCGCCAATTTATCGAAAGACACGCTGGCCGCTGGTTGCCCGATTTGGGCCGCGCGCTGGCCCGCACGGGCGACGAAGTGTACGCGCCAATCGGGCAACTGCTGGCTGAATGGCTTGAAGAAAGTGTCGGGCGTCGGGGGTCGGGTGACGTGGGTCGCCTTGCTCGTCACCCGCCACACACCAGGCATCACGCATCACGAGTAACTCGCCTCCCCGTCGTCTCGCCGGCCGACGCCTGCAACCTGTGCGGCTTCTGCGCTCAAGTCTGTCCGACGCGCGCCATCGTCATACGCGAGAGTGAAGGCGAGACCGCGCTGATCTTGTCTGCCCCCGCGTGCGCTGGGTGCGGCAAGTGCGAACGCGCTTGCGAGAGCGGCGCACTGAAGATGAAGAGACCCAGCGAAGAGCGGGAACCTTCGCAGGGATGGAACGTGTTGCGGAAATCGCCACGCGCGGTTTGCCGGGCGTGCGGCGCGTCTACCGTGAGCCGCGCCGAATTGGATTACGTGGCCGCGCAAATCGGCCGCCCGGCGTGGCTGGAGTATTGCTCGGATTGCCGCCTCGATCATGTAGAGACGTTGCATACAAGGTCTCTACCGGAGATTGGCCTATGAACTTCCCGATGCAGTATCCTATCTTTCAATTCTTCTACTGGCTGGTGAACACCCCCGGCCTCGGCGGCATCATCGTGGGTTTCGTGGGCGGCGGCTCAGTGGTGGCTTACGCGCTCACCCTACGCTGGATCAACGATGGCGGCCAGGCCGACGAGGGCGAAACGTACACCTTTCCCACGCCCGGGCTGCGCCACCAGGATTAAGAGCATCCAAGTCAGCCTGTAAGCCGCGCAGTCCGCCGGCTAGGATTCTGCCTCCGCTCCAGATGGTGTCCCAAAAACGGATACGGTGGCCAATGACGACCTCCACACTTCATGGAAAGCCCGAAGGTCGTCTTGTTTCCGGGTCAGGTGTCACTATCAAATTAGGGACACTTGACCCTACAGTTTCTTTGCCGAATCCGGTAAGTTGTGCGAGCGGTCGCCGGATCGCGGCAATCATCGCATAGCGCGGCCTCCCGCCGCAACCGAAGTGTGGGACGCTGATTCACGCTGATAAACGCAGATCGGATCCAGAATCAGCGTGAATCAGCGTTCAATAATCGTAAGCGTTCAGGTCACGCGGCCCTTTCTAACCACCAAGACACAAAGACACCAAGTTTCACGACGCTTTCTTTGTGTCCTTCGTGTCTTCGTGCCTTCG
>JACQED010000256.1 GCA_016200785.1 Chloroflexota bacterium | reverse complement strand
TCAATCGGCTTACGCCGCCGAGCAGGACAAAGCAAGCCCGACGCTCGTCGCCGCGGCGCTGCTTCACGACTTCGGCCACTTCATCCACGACCTGCCGGAAGACTCAGCCGATCACGGGATTGACACATTGCACGAGGACGTTGGGGCGGCGTATCTGTCGAAGCATTTTGTCCCGGCGGTCGTCGAGCCGACGCGACTCCACGTCGCAGCCAAACGCTATTTGTGCGCGGTCGATCCGAAATACTTTGACGCGCTCTCCCCGGCGTCAATTCAAAGCCTCGACTTGCAAGGCGGGCCGTTCAATGAGACGGAAGTCAAGGCGTTCGAGGTATTGCCCCACTGGCAGGAGGCGGTCAGGTTGCGCCGATACGACGACATAGGGAAAATTGCAGGCGCGTGGACACCCGACCTTGAGCATTATCGCCCGCATTTGAAAGCTGGACTCAAATCGTAATGTTTCAACCCGGCGACGTGCTTGACGGACGATACACTATCACCGAGCAGCTCCGGCAGGGCGGGATGGCGACGGTGTTCAAGGCCGCCCAACCCGCCGTCAATCGCTCGGTCGCGATTAAAGTTCTGCCGCCTCACCTCGCCACCGACTCCTCGTTCTACGAACGATTCGAGCGTGAGGCCAGAGTCATCGCCGCCCTCGAGCATCCTCACATCCTCCCCATTTATGACTTCGGCCGGCATCAGGGGCAGACGTACCTTGTCATGCGCTACATCGAGGGCGGCACATTGCACGACATTCTTCATCGTGGCGCGCTTCCACCCGCGCGCGTGGCCGACCTGATCGATCAGATTGCGGGCGCCCTCGACCACGCCCATCAGCGCGGCATCGTGCATCGTGACATCAAGCCATCGAATATTTTGCTCGACCGCGCGGGCAACGCCTACGTCGCCGACTTCGGCATCGCGAAGACGATGCAGGAAACCGCCGGCCTCACCGGCACGGGCACGATCGGCACGCCCGACTACATGCCGCCCGAGCAGGCTCAGGGCAGGGCGGTGGATGTGCGGACAGATGTGTATGCTCTCGGCGTGATGGTCTTTCAGATGGCGACGGGCCGACTCCCCTTTATGACCCGCCCCGGCGACGCCGTCGGCGTCATTTACAAACACATCACCGAACTGCCGCCTGCGCCGAGCACGCTGAACCCGACTCTGCGCCCAGAGTTGGACGGCGTGATTCTGAAAGCCCTCGCGAAAGACCCGAACTTGCGCTACCAATCGGCTGGCGCGCTGGCCCGCGCGGTGCGAAGCGCGTTGGAAACGGACGCAGGGCGGCGCGCCGCTCCGTCCGCGCGTCCCGAGGCCGCCTCGGCTCCGCCGCCAAAAGCGACTCTCTCGGCGAAGCTTTTCTCGATCGCGCTGGCCGGAGGGTTGAGCGGCGCGGCGATGTTCGTCGCCGGTCTTCTGCTCGCGCTCGCCGGGGCGTTCACCCGCGTCAGCCCGACCGGCGGCGCGACGGTGACCATCGAGGATATCGGGACGCCGCTGGTCGCCGCGTTCACCGTCGGCCTCACCGTCGCCGGACTACGGCTGATGAGGGTTGCCTTGACGCGAACGGGTTGTTTGATCGCGGTCGCGCAGGCTGCGCTGGGGTTGGCGATCGGCGTTCTGGCGGCTTTGCTCGGATCGTCGGTGTTTCTCTTGGTGACGCCGAATCGAAGCGATCAACCCCTCTTCTTTTGGATGGCCGGTGCAGTGCTCGCGGTGTACAGCCTATTCGGATTCAGCATGATGGGCTTTGGGGCGGGGGCTGGCGCGGTCGGGCCGATGTCGCGTCAGCGTCCGTGGTGGCAAAACGGACTGGCGATCATAGTGCCGCTGGCGCTGGGACTGATCGCCACTGCCTCCGCCGCGCTCGCGAACTACGAAGCCTCGGAAAACATCTTCGACTTTATTCGCGTCCAATCGTTCTTCTGGGCCGAGCCGGTCGCGGCGATGGCAGGCCTCGCCGTCGCCGAATGGCTGTGGAAGTATCCGCTCGACCGGCGGACCTGAGGGCAGGCGGGACGCAACAAGAAAGCCCGCACCGATCTCCAAGCGGCGCGGGCTTTTGATTCTTGCGCGGGTGATGCTCAATCTATCCCGTCGATTGAGGCTGATCTGGCTTTTTGCGGAGCGTGAAGAAGCCGACGGCGACGGGGATGGCGATCAGAATCAGGCCGACGCACGCCGCGCCCAGACCTGTCTGCAAAGCAGTCTGTGGATCGCTACTGCCGCCAATATTGATATCCGCTCCCGGAACGAAACTGACTCCGGCGGCGATGACACCCCACAAACAACCGAACAGCCCCGGACAGCCGCACAGCACCGCGGCGGCAACGGTGGCGATGATCGCAGTTCGACGGTTCATCGGTTATCCTGGTGAGAAGGGGCGGGGACCCGATCAAGCGAAGGCCTGCTTGTTTTCCTCCTGGAACATGAGGTAGAGCACGTAGCCGCCGAGGGCCGTGCCAATGGGGAAGCTGCACAGCGCCAGGACGCTGAGCACGATCGCGGCGATGCGCGCCCATTTCATCATCTTCAGCAGGCCGTAGCCGACGCCTGCATAGAGGGCAAGGAAGATGATAAGGACGCATCCGCCGATGCCGGGGCCGATGAGGGCGGCAGTGACATCCTGGCCGTTGCCCCCGCTGGTCGCTCCCAGAATGGCGCTGCCGATCACGGCGCACAGTCCCAGCACGAGCAGGCCGGCGTAGGCGAAGAAGATATAGGCGCTAGTCTTGACTCCCTTGGGTGGTTCAGTCATGGCATTCTCTCCTGTGATTGGATAGATAAGCGAATTCGGCAGGCATCACACGCGCCGCCACTATGGCGACAAGTGTAGTCATTTACGGATATTGTGCAAGTGAGCAGGCTATCCCCAATGGTATAATCCTCTCCATGCCCCGCGAGCGCGTCTATCGCACCGAGGCCATCGTCCTGCGCCGCCGAGATTTCGGCGAGGCCGATCGCCTGCTGACCCTGTACACGCCGGAGCGCGGCAAGATGAATGCGCTGGCGAAGGGGGCGCGCAAACCGACCTCGCGCAAAGCCGGGCACGTCGAGCTGTACATTCGATCGGAACTGCTGCTGGCGCAGGGCCGCGACCTCGACATTGTGACGCAGGCCGAGACGGTGGACTCCTATCGCCCGCTGCGCGAGGACCTGCTGCGCACGTCGTATGCTTCGTACTGCGTGGAACTGCTCGACAAGTTTACCGTCGAGAACGTCGAGAACCAACCTCTGTACGAATTGCTCGGCGCGGCGCTGGGATGGATCTGCACGGCGCGCGATTTGCAGTTGACGACGCGCTATTACGAATTGCAACTTCTCAGCCTCGTGGGCTATCAGCCGGAACTCTACCGCTGTGTCAGCCGGGGCGAGGTGATTCAGGCCGAAGATCAATTTTTCAGTGTGGCAGATGGCGGCGTGCTGTGCCCGGCGTGCGGCCCTCAGCGGCCGGGAGCCGTGCCGATCTCGCAGGCGGCGCTCAAACTCATGCGCTATTTTCAGTCGAATAGTTACGACCGCGTCGCCGCTCTCAATGTCCGCCCGCTGGTACACGCCGAACTCGAAAGAGTGTTGCATCGTTACATCACATACATACTGGAACGGCAGTTGAAGAGCGTGCAATTCCTGAGGCTGGTGAGAAGAGAGGCATGATTACCGACGAGCATCTGGGCGAACTCAAAGAAATCTTCGTCAAGCACGCCGTCGTGCTGGCGTATTTGTTTGGATCGCAGGCAGAGGGCACAGCCCGGCCTTCGAGCGATGTGGATATTGCAGTCCTGCTCTCGCCCGGCACGCCACGCGATCGGCTTTTCGATGTTCGCCTCAGCCTGACCAACGCGCTGATGGACGTGTTCCATAAGGATGTAGATGTAGCGGTGCTGAACGAAGTCAATGCCCTCGTCGCCCGCGAAGTTGTCCGATACGGCATATTGCTCTTCGAGGACCCTGCCACCCGCCCGGCAGTGGACTTCGTCGTCAAGGCATCGCTGTACTACGCCGATACATCTCATTTCCGGCGACTTGCGGCACGGTATCTTGGCGAACACCTCAACAGTCACCGCATTCGGCTATCGGCAAGCCCTGCCCACAAACTGGAGGCTGCATGATCAAGCCCGACACCCTCGTCGCGCTGCTCCAATCCCTGCACGAGCGAGTTGAACAACTCCGGCGATTGCAAGCTTTCACGATGAAGGAACTGACGGACGATTTCGTCAAGTGGAATGCCGCTCTGCATTTGCTGCAGGTGAGTGTAGAAATCGTGACCGACGTTAGCGCTCATATGCTGGCAGGGAACAACCGTGTCGTGCCGGACGATCACCGTCAAGTCATCCGCAGCATGGGCTTCAACGGGTTGTTGCCGCTCGAATTCGCTGAGAGCATCGCGCCGATGGCCGGATTCAGGAACATCGTCGTTCACAACTACCTGACCGTTGACCCGCAGAAAGTTGGCAACATCCTGTACGATCACCTCGACGATTTTGACACGTTTTCCAGTCACATCTACGACTACCTCCGCCGCGAAGGACATCTGCCCTCCGAACAAGAGCCACATGAGTAACCCGCCCACGTTTCAATCCGTCATCCTTGCCCTCGAAAAATTCTGGGCCGAGCACGGCTGCCTCATCTGGCAGCCGTATTACACACAGGTCGGCGCGGGGACGATGAACCCGGCGACCTTTTTGCGCGTCCTCGGCCCCGAGCCGTGGAACGCCGCCTACGTCGAGCCGTCCGTCCGGCCCGACGACGGGCGCTACGGCGAGAATCCGAATCGCCTGCAACAGCATTATCAGTATCAAGTCATTCTCAAGCCCGATCCCGGCAACCCGCAGGAACTGTATCTGCAATCGCTGGAGGCGCTCGGCATCAATCCGCGCGAGCACGACCTGCGCTTCGTCGAAGACAACTGGGAGTCGCCTGCCCTCGGCGCGTGGGGCCTCGGCTGGGAAGTGTGGCTCGACGGGCAGGAGATCACGCAGTTCACCTATTTCCAGCAGGCGGGCGGCCTGCTGTGCGATCCGGTTTCGGTCGAACTCACCTACGGCCTCGAACGCATCCTCATCGCTCTTCAGCGCGTGCGCGGCTTCGCCGACATCAAGTGGACGGACGAGATCACTTACGGTGACGTGAACTTGCAGGGCGAGCGCGAGCACAGCCATTACTATTTTGAGATTGCCGATGTGGATCGCCTGCGGCAGATGTTCGGGCTGTATGAGGCCGAATGCCGTTCGGCGCTGGCCGCCGGTTTGGTTCTGCCCGCGTACGATCACCTGCTCAAGTGCTCGCACGCCTTCAACGTTCTGGACACGCGCGGCGCAATCGGCGTGACTGAGAGAGCCAGTTTCTTTGGCAGGATGCGTGGCATGGCGAGAGAGGTGGCGGAAGCCTATGTTGCCCAAAGACAGCGACTGGAATTCCCGCTTTTGAAAGAAGACGGAAGGAAGAAGGAACTCGGAAGCAGGAAGCAGTCGGGTGAAACCAATCGCTTGTTCCTGCCTTCTTCCCCGCGTGCGTTGATATTTGAGATCGGCGCCGAAGAACTCCCCGCCGCCGATCTCTCATCGGCGCTGGCGCAATTGAAAGAACTCGTGCCGCAAAAACTGAGCGCGGCAAGGCTGGTTCACGGCGCGATCAATATCGCGGGGACGCCGCGCCGGCTCGCCGTTTACGTTGAAGACCTTGCCCCGGCGCAGTCGGCCTCGGAGCAAGCCATCAAAGGCCCGCCGGCGAACCGCGCGTTCGACGCCGACGGCCAACCCACACAGGCGGCGATCGGTTTCGCCAGGGGCAAGGGCGTGCCGGTCGAGTCGCTCGAAGTGCGTGAGATGGACGGCGGCAAGTACGCCGTCGCCGTGGTTCGTGAGACAGGCCGCCCCGCGCCGGAAGTTCTGGGCGAAGTCCTGCCCGACGTAATCGCCTCGCTCACCTTTGAAAAATCGATGCGCTGGAATGCAAGCGGCATTTCATTCTCTCGCCCGATCCGCTGGCTTGTTGCTTTGCTTGGCGACAGCCTGATCGCCTTTGCCTACGCCGGCGTCGTGAGCGGTCGAACGTCGCGCGGTCTGCGGCCTCTCGGCTCGCCGGAAATTGACATCGGCTCGGCGGACCAGTACCACGAGACGATGCGCGCCGCTGGCATTCTGCTCGACCCGGCGGAACGAAGCCGGACGATTGAGACCGAAGCGAAACGATTGGCGAGCGGGGTGGGGGGCGAAGCGCTGATCGAGCCTGACCTGCTGGCCGAGGTGACCAATCTGGTCGAATGTCCCACGCCGCTGATCGGCGAATTTGAGTCCGTCTATCTCAATCTCCCGCGCGACGTGCTGATTTCGGTGATGAAGAAGCACCAGCGGTATTTTCCAGTCATCAATCATCAGTCGCCAGTCGTCAGCGGCTCGTTTTCAGACGTCACTCGTCACTCGTCACCCGGCGCGCTTTTGCCCTACTTCGTCGCCGTCCGCAACGGCGACTCCGAGCATCTCGATCTCGTGACCGACGGCAACGAACACGTCATCCGCGCCCGTTTTGCCGACGCCGACTTTTTTGTGCGCGAAGACGTGAAACAGCCGCTCGAGTCGTATCGCGCGAAACTCGGCACGCTGACCTTTCAAGTCAAACTCGGCTCGATGCTCGACAAAGCCAATCGCATCGAGAGAACCACTGCCGCCCTCGCGCCGAAACTCGGTTTGACCGAAGCCGAAACGCGCACCGCCCTCCGCGCGGCGCACCTGTGCAAAGCCGATCTCGCCACGCGGATGGTCGTCGAAATGACTTCACTGCAAGGCATGGTGGGGCGTGAGTATGCTCTGCGATCCGGGGAACCGCCCGAAGTGGCACAGGCGATTTTCGAGCACTACCTGCCTCGACCTCAAAGCGATACGCTTCCCGAATCAAAACCAGGCCTCGCCGTCGGCATGGCGGATCGCTTGGATTCGCTGGCGGGCCTCTTCGCCGCCGGGCTGGCTCCCTCCGGCTCGGCTGATCCGTTTGCACTGCGCCGCGCCGCGCTCGGCATCGTGCAGGTTCTTATTGGCCGCGAACTCGCCTTCGACGTGCGTGAAGGTTTGGCGGCCGCCGCTGCGCTTCAACCGATCTCGATCGCAGTGGAAGTGATCGCGCAAGCCGCCGAGTTCGTCGCCGGCCGATTGCGTGTTCAACTCGTCGACTCTGGCCTGCGCTACGACGTGGTTGATGCGGTGTTGGCCGAGCGCGGGAGCAACCCTGTTCGGGCGAAGCAGGCCGCGCTTGAACTTTCGGCGTGGGTGGCGAAAGCCGATTGGCCTCAAACACTCGCCGCCTATTCGCGCTGTGTTCGTATCACGCGCGACCAAAAGCAAACGTATCCGATCTCGCCCGACGAATTTGTCGAGCCAGCCGAGAAGAATCTTTACGCGGCTTATCAATCAGCCTCGGCACGGCCGTTCGACACGCTTGACGACTTCTGCCATGCACTCCTGCCGATGATCCCGGCCATCTCGAAATTCTTCGATGATGTATTGGTGATGACAGACGACAAGGCGGTGCGTGAAAACCGGCTGGGACTGCTCCAGGGTATTGCGGCGATGGCGCGTGGCGTTGCGGACTTCTCGAAACTTGAGGGGTTCTGAGTCCGTAGTTGCGTGATCTCCATCACCTCACTATAATCCCCGCTGTTCTGATTGCTCATTTCTGATTGCGGATTGCTGATTGCAGCGCCTCCATCAGAACCCAGCAATCAACAATCAGAAATCAAAATGCCCGGCCCGATCGAAGACATCAAATCCCGCGTTGACATCGTCGAGTTGATCGCCGAGTCAGTGCAACTCAGGAAGCACCGCAACTACTACAGCGGACTGTGTCCGTTCCACGCGCACGTCAACAATACGCCTTCCTTTGCGGTGTGGCCCGACGCGCAGATCTGGAAATGCTTCGGCCAGTGCAACACCGGCGGCGACGTGTTCACCTTCGTGATGAAGAAAGAGGGCGTTGACTTCTCGGAAGCGCTTCGTATCCTGGCTCAGCGGGCGGGCGTCGAACTCAGACAGCGCTCGCCGGAGGAGGCCGCTAAAGAAGAAGAGCACGCGCATCTGCGCGAACTGCTCGGCGACGCCGCCACTTACTTTCACAACCTGCTCCTGCACTCGCCGCAAGCCGAGCACGCGCGCCAGCACATACTCCAGCGTGGCCTGAGCGTGCTGACAGTCGAGAAGTTTCAGTTGGGCTATTCGCTCAAATCGTGGGATGTGCTGTTCAACCACCTCGCGGGCAAAGGCGTCACGGCCCGCGATATGATCGAGGCGGGATTGATCATTGAACGCGACGACGGCTCCGGTTCCTATGACCGTTTCCGCGACCGGTTGATGATCCCGATCTACGACGCCAACGGCAAGATCAGCGGCTTCGGCGCGCGCGCGCTCAACCCCGACGACGCGCCCAAGTTTCTCAATTCGCCGCAGACCGCGCTCTTCGACAAAGGGCGCACGCTGTACGGACTGTCGTTCGCGCGCAAGGCCGTACGCGAAACGGGGACGGCGGTCATCGTCGAAGGCTATATGGACGTGATGGCCGCGCATCAGGCCGGTTTCGCCAACGTCGTGTCGCCCATGGGCGTTGCCCTCACCGAGGATCACGTCCGCCTCTTAAGTCGTTACGCGAAGCGCATCGTGCTGGCGCTGGACGCCGACGAAGCGGGCCGTCTCGCGGCGCGGCGCGGCGGAGAGATCGGCGCGACTACCGAGGCGACCGTTCCGATTTTTGAGCGATACGAGAACATCAAGAAGGCCGTCTCGCGAAAGTCCATCCGGCTCGATACGCGCGTCATGCTCCTGCCGGAGGGAAAGGACCCGGATGAGGTCGTGCTGTCTGATCCGGGCGCCTGGGCCGAGTTAGTCGCGTCGGCTGTGCCTATTCTTGAGTTCATCATTCGCACGACTACCGCCGGCCGCGACCTTGACGATCCCGGCGTCAAAGCGGATGTGGCCGGCGAGTTGCTTCCGGTCATCGATCAGATCGCCGACTCGGTCGAGCGCGATGCCTATCGCCAAAAACTCGCGCGCATTCTGCGGGTGAGCGAGTCGGCGCTTCTGCAGAAGCGGGCGGGGGCAAAAGAGAAGTCTCGGACATCCGCGCCGGTGGAAGCAAGAACTGAGGCACAGCTCTCGAACGGGCCAATATCGAAATTGGAGTCGTACTGCATCGGCGCATTGGTGCGGCGGCCCGAATTGCTGTATAAGGCTGATCGGCGCTTGCAAGAGATGGGTCTGGAACAGTTGTCGGAGGAAGATTTCACGCACGCCGGCCACCGGGCCATCTTTCGTGCGCTCAAAGCCGCGCTGGCGCAGGATGCCGCCGATCCGGCGGATCATTTGCGCGATAGCCTCGACGAGTCGCTCTTTTCGGCGCTCGATGCGTTGTCGGCCGAGGCCGCGCAAATCAACCCCGACGAGCCGTCGGCGGTAGACGACGTGTTGAATGCGATCACGCGCCTCAGGCGGCGCAGCGTGGACAGCACGCTGACTCAATTGCGTTTCTTAGTCGAAGACGCGCAAGGCCAGGGCGATTCGACCCCCGAGACCTTCGTGCAGACGATCGCCAAACTGGCCGGCGCGCGCCAAAAACTAGACCGCGCCCTCGCGGGCCTGCGTTGAGAGGGGACGCAGTTTGATGGTCAGGCATAAGAAGAATCCGGCGCTGGACGATCTGCTCGCAAAAGGCGCGAAGACCAGGCAACTCTCCGAGGCCGAGATCGCCGCCGCGTTCGAAGAGCCGGAAGGCGACGAGGCGCAAGCCTTCTTGAGTCAACTCGAAGACCTGGGTATCGAAGTTGTTCCAGCCGAGGAAGAAGAGAGCGATGCCGATCTGGAGGAGGCCGAGCCAGAGTTCGAGATCGAAAGCGAGGGTGAGCCGGGCAGTGACGATCTCGAAGAGATCGAGGAAGAGTCTATTGACGGCGACCTGGCCCTCGCCGGTCTGGAACTGGGTGACGACCCGGTTCGGATGTATCTCAAAGAGATCGGCCAGGTGCAGTTGCTCGACGCGGATCAGGAGATTTGGCTGGCGACGCAAATGGCCGCGGCCAGGCGCTTGCTGGCCGAGCGCGCGGCGCAGGCCGGCGCCGGGCCACGCAAGAGCAACCCAATCGGGGCCGGCGTCATGCTGGCTCTCTACGACGACCTCCAGACCGCGTGGAAGCGTGTGCTGGAGGACAGCAAACGCTACAAGAAGGCCGCGCCCGACCTGCGCTTGCTGATCGGCGAGGCGCAGAACCTGCGCCGCAACTGGCAGCAGGACGACACGCCCTCGTACTTGCGCGCCTGGCTCGACGGCGGCGCCTGGGGACACGACCCGGCCTGGACGAAAGTCGCCGAGCAAGCGTTCGAGGTTCTCCTCATCCTCTATCTTTGCCCGGCGTCAGTCCAGACGAAACTTGCCGACGCGCTCGGCAAGCGCCACAAGACCATGCCCCTCAAGCGAACGTTCAAAACCTGGTTGCCGACCGAAAGCGTCATCGAAGCTGAATTCGGCGACGTCAACCGCCGCGCCGAAGAAGCCAACAAATCCCTCATCCGCGCGAATCTGCGGCTGGTGGTGAGCGTCGCCAAACACTACATGGGGCGCGGCATTTCATTTCTCGATCTGATCCAGGAGGGCAACATCGGCCTCCTGCGTGCCGTGGAGAAGTTCGACCCGACCAAAGGCTACAAGTTCAGCACTTACGCGACGTGGTGGATCCGGCAGGCGATCAGCCGCGCGATTGCCGATCAGGCGCGCACCATCCGCATCCCCGTCCACATGGTCGAGACGATCAATCGCCTCATGCGCGTTCAGCGCCGTCTCGTGCAGGAACTTGGCCGGGAGCCGACCTCGGAAGAACTCGCGCTCGAACTCGACATGCTCGAACCCGCCGAAGTGCAGGCGATCCACCACAGTAAGTCGAACGGCGGAGTGATCGACCCGGGGCTCGATCGCAAACTGCGCCGCGCCGCCGCCAAAGTGCGGCGCATCATCCGCATCTCGCAGGAACCGATGTCGCTGGAGATGCCGGTCGGCGCGGAAGAGTCGAGTCTGCTGGGCGACTTCATCGAGGACGAAACGATCCCCGGCCCGGTGGACGCCGCCTCGCGCCAGTTGCTCAAAGAGCAGGTACGCAATGCGCTGAACGTTCTCACCGAGCGCGAGCGGGCTGTGCTCGAAATGCGCTACGGGCTGAAAGATGGACAGGACCACACGCTCGAAGAGGTGGGCCAGCACTTTCAAGTGACGCGCGAGCGCATCCGGCAGATCGAAGCAAAGGCGCTGAGGAAATTGAGGCACCCCACACGCAGTCGGCAGCTCAGAGACTATCTCGGCTGACGCGGTTGACCCGCCCCTCCGGCACGGCGATCCCGCCAGTCTCGCGCCGTACCCTCACGCACCACGTTTCCTGCTCGGAGTTTATTCACCCATGACCTACGACCTCTCCCTCCTCTTCATCGGCGCGCACCCCGACGACGAAGGCAGCGCCGGCGGTGTGCTCGGCAAATATGCCGAAATGGGCGCGCGGGCCTATGTCGTCTGCGCGACTCGCGGCGACGGCGTTGACGCGCAGATCAAAGACCCGACCGTCGCCACGCGCGAGACGCTGGGTGAAGCCCGCGTGAGGGAACTCGCCTGTGCCTGCGCGACACTTGGAATCAATCCGCCGATCGTGCTCGGTTATCAGGATGGGGAGGTCGAGAAGGTCGCTCCATTAGCGGCGGCGCGCAAGGCCGCGCGTCTTCTCCGCGAACTGCGCCCGACGGTCGTGATCACCCATGGCCCGGACGGCGGCTACGGCCATCCCGATCACATCGCCGTCCATTACTTCACGACACTCGCCGTCGAACTCGCGGGCGACCCGGCCCTCGAACTGGGCTTTCCCGCATTTGCTCCGGCCAAATTGTACTTCACCGCATTCCCGCGCTCGTATATGGAATATGTTCCGGGTTTCCGAAATCGCCGAGCCGAAATCGGCGGCAGGGTGCTGGGCTTCATCGGCGTGCCCGACGAACAGATCACGACCGAAGTGGACATCCAAGAGTGGATGCGGCGGAAGATGGACGCGCTGGCCTGTCACCGGACGCAGTTTGAGTTCGACCCGGAGACCGGCCGACCGAAGACATTCGCGAGCGATGTGGCGGAAGCGGATCGGCTCAGGCTCTTCGGGCACGAACGCTTTGTGTTGGCAGGCACGGCGGTGAATGTGGTTGAGACTGACCTCTTCAGCGGAGTGGAGTTAAGACGAGACAAATCGTAAAAAAGTTGACATGCCTATGCGCTTGTGATAGACTGTACACACTTTGCGCCGGGACGAATGGCCGGCAGCTGACGGAGAAGAACGCATGACCCCAGAGGTTCAGCAACTGCTCTATGATTACCTTCCCATCGTCATTCTCCTCACTGTTTCTCTGATCTTGGCAGGCCTCGTCGTAGGGCTGGGCCATCTCTTCGGCCCGCGCCGCCCCACTAAAGTAAAACAAGAGCCATACGAATCGGGGATGATCCCCATCGGCCCGGCGGTCCGCCGCATCCCGGTCAAGTTCTATCTCGTTGCGGTGCTTTTCATCCTGTTCGACATCGAAGTCGTTTTCTTTCTGCCCTGGGCGGTTGTCTTCAATTCGTTTGTCACACAGGGTCTCGGCCTTTTCATTTTCGTCGAGATGCTTGTCTTTATCGCGATCTTGCTCGTCGGTTACATCTACGCCTGGAAGAAAGGCGCGCTGGAATGGGAGTGACACCATCGGATTGCAGGTGAGGGTTTATTATGGGTCTCGAACAAAAGCTCGGCAACATGGGGGTCGTGACGACAACGCTGGAAACAGCGGTGAATTGGGGCCGCACCAACGCGATGTGGCCGATGCTCTTCGGTCTGGCCTGTTGCGCGATCGAGATGATCAGCACGGTCATGCCCGACAACGACCTGAGCCGCTTCGGGATGGAACTGATGCGCGCCTCCCCGCGCCAGTCCGACCTGATGATCGTGGCCGGCCGGGTGAGCCGCAAGATGGCCCCGGTCCTGCGCCGGCTGTATGACCAGATGCCCGACCCGAAGTGGGTGATCGCGATGGGTGACTGCGCCTCGTGCGGCGGCGTGTTCAACAACTACGCTGTCGTGCAAGGGGTGGACGAAGTCGTGCCGGTGGACGTTTACGTGGCCGGATGTCCTCCGCGCCCCGAAGCCCTGATGCACGGCATCCTGACCCTGCACGAGAAAGTAAAGCGAGAGAAGATTAAGGATTGGGCATGAGTGAAAATCCCAAATTCCAAAATCCAAACCCCAAAGCGCAGCCGGGCAGCGACTGATGTCTCAAATTGAGAAAACCGTCGCGGCTCTGCGCGACGCGTTGCGCGAAGCTGTGTCAGAGGTGAAAGAGTTCCGGGGCGATACCACTGTCGTCATCGCCAAAGAACGACTCCTCGAGGCGCTCCGGTTGCTCAAAGATGCTCCCGGACTGGAATACAACTTTCTGACGACGCTGACGGCGATCGACGACTGGCCGGCCGAGCCGCGCTTCTCGGTGATTTACCAATTGTATTCGATGAAGCACAACGTCCGCCTGCGGCTGAAAGCCCTCACCCCCGGCGACGATCCGGTGATGCCCACGGCGACCGGCGTGTATCCCAACGCCAACTGGCACGAGCGCGAAGTCTACGACATGTTCGGCATCACCTTCACCGGCCACCCCGACCTGCGGCGCATTCTCATGCCGGCCGACTGGGGCGGCCACCCGCTTCGCAAAGACTACCCGCTCGGCTACGAGGAAGTGCAGTTCTCTTTCAACTGGCATGAGATTGACAACAAGAAGCCGTACGCGAAGGCATAGGGGTTAGGGTCAGGAATTATGGCCGCAGTCCTCGAACAAGACCGACACCTCGAACTCACCGTCGACGAACTCAAGCACCTCTTTTCACCACGCGCCGAGACGGGCGAGACGATGGTGCTGAATATGGGGCCGCAACATCCCAGCACACACGGCGTTCTGCGGCTGATCCTCGAACTCGACGGCGAGATCGTCGTCAACGCAATCCCCGACGTGGGCTACCTCCACACCGGTATCGAAAAGAACATGGAGGCCAAGACCTTCACCAAGGCGCTGGTGATGACCGATCGTCTCGACTACCTCAACACAGTGGGCAACAACTTCGTCTACTGCCTCGCCATCGAGAAATTGATGGACGTGAAGGTCCCGCCGCGCGCGCAGGCCCTCCGCGTCATCCTCGCCGAACTTCAACGCATCGCCTCGCACCTCGTCTGGCTTGGCACACACGCCGCCGACATTGCCTCGCAGTCAATGCTGTTCTACTGCTTCCGTGAGCGCGAGCGCATCATGGACATCTTTGAAATGGTGTCCGGCCAGCGTATGATGACCTCGTACATCCGGCCCGGAGGTGTCTGGCGCGATGTGCCGGCCGGTTTCGAGGATGCGGTTCGAGAGTTCGTCAATCTCCTCCCGGCCAAGGTGCCTGATTACGAAGCTCTGCTCACTAAAAACCCGATCTGGCTCGACCGAACGGTGGGCATCGGCAAGATTGATGCCCAGACGGCGCTGGCGTGGGGTCTGACCGGCCCTTCACTGCGCGGCTCCGGTGTGAACTACGACGTGCGCAAGGCCATGCCGTACTCCGGATACGAGCAGTACGAGTTTGAAGTTCCCCTCGGCACGCACGGCGATATTTACGATCGCTACCTGTGCCGGATGATGGAGTTCCGCCAGTCCGTTCGAATCGTTGAACAGGCCTTGAGCAAACTCCCGAAAGGCCCCGTGATCACCGACGACCGCAAAGTCGCCCCGCCGCCGCGATCCGAACTTGGGACGAGTATGGAGGCGGTCATCCACCACTTCAAGCTCTGGACGGAAGGTTTCTCGGCCCCGCCGGGCGAGGTCTACGTCGCCACCGAGTCGCCGCGAGGCGAGTTGGGTGTCCTTCTTGCCGGGAACGGCGGGCCGAAGCCCCACCGCGTTCACTTCCGCACGCCGTCCTTCGTGAACCTTTCCGCCCTTCCGATCTTGTCCAAAGATCACTTCGTCGCCGATCTGGTGGCGGTCATCGGGAGCATTGATATTGTGTTGGGGGACGTGGATCGGTAGGACAGGAAAATCCCAAATCCCAAGCCCCAAATCCCAATTCGGTTGCGAGGCGCAGCGTGTTATCAGAGAAATATCACAGCGAGATCAACGCGATCTTGACCAAATATCCGCCCGACCAAAAGCGCTCGGCCGTGATGCCGATGTTGTACCTTGCCCAGAGCGAGTACGGGTATATCAGCCAGGCGGTGATGGCAGAAGTGGCAGGGATTTTGGGACTGGAGCCGACGCAAGTCGCCTCCATCGTCGGCTTCTACTCGCTGTACTATGATCACAAAGGCGGCGTGCGGCGCGTGCAGATTTGCGCCGACCTGCCGTGCGCCCTGCACGGTGCGGACAAGTTCGCCGAAGACCTGTGCGCCAGATTCGGCGTCAAACTCGGCGGCACGACGAAGGGCGGCGAATTCACCATCGAGGCCGTCATGTGCCTGGCCGCGTGCGACAAAGCCCCTATGTTCCAGATTCAGGACGCGACCGGCATTCACTATCACGAGAACATGACGGTGGATCGGGCTGAGAGACTGTTGAACGACTTGAAAGACGGGATGCGATAGTCGAGAGTTAGGGTAGCCTACGATGGCAGTGCGGGACTTACAATCGCCCGAAGTGGCGCAGGCGCTCAAGACTTACACGGTCGTCTACAAAGACGGCGAGCCGGTGGCGGTGCAGCTGGAAATTTCGCTGTTCCTGCGACTGTTGGACGCGCTGGAAGACTTAATCACCCTGAAGTTGCCGGAAGAGTCGGGCGTGGTCAATATGATCCGGGAGGCGCGGGGCAGGTATTTGACGGTGCTCCAACCCCAGCCGCTCGAAGAAATGCTGGGCGAGGCCGAGGGCGAAGAGGATGATTTGTGGGATGAGGAATTAGAAGCGCTGTACGGTGATGTAATAATCAGTCCACGGCTAATGTCTCTAAGGGGCTCGCTACCTCCGTTGGCTTTGGAGGACGAGAAGCGGGAGATCGTGGAAGCCGTGACCCGGCGCAAACGATGATCCACGTTGACATCAACGTGTTGGAAGATTCCACCCGCAAACGGCGCGGTGGCAAGGGCAGTGAGATACTATTGCAGGAAATCGAGGCCGGGCGGATCGACGGCGGGGTGTCGGCGTGGACAGTCGCTGTAGTGTACTACTTTTTCGTCAAGCGCGGATTGAACGACTCGCAGGCACGGCAGCGCACCAAGCTACTCATTCAGGATGGAAAGATTCAAATCCTGCCCTTAACGCCGGACATCATTCGGGCAGCATTTGCAGATACACGTATTCCCGATTTTGAAGATGCGCTTCAGTTTCACACGGCCAAAGCCAACAATGCCGAAGCGATCATCACTCGAAACCTGAAAGACTTTGCCCTAGTGCAGTTCGAAATTCCCGTGATGACGCCGGAAGATTTCCTCCGGCAATGGGCAGCACGACAACGAGGACAGCCATAGCCTTATGGCCGAACCGATTCTTCTCCGTAAACTTCCCACCCTGAAAGACTACCTCGCCGCCGGCGGATTCGAGGGACTCAAGAAAGTTGTCACCTCGATGAAGCCGGCAGAGGTGATTCAACTTGCCAAAGACTCGGGCCTGCGCGGGCGCGGCGGCGCGGGCTTTCCCACCGGCGTCAAGTGGAGTTTTTTGCCGACGGACATCTGGCCGCACTACGTCGTCGTCAACGCCGACGAGTCCGAGCCGGGCACGTTCAAAGATCGGCAGATCATGGAGGAGAACCCGTATCAATTCATCGAGGGCATCGCCCTATGCGCCTACGCGGTGCAGGCCCGTGTCGCATACATTTATTGCCGGGGCGAGTTCTGGGATTTGACTGCCGAACTGGACAAGCGCATCGCCGAAGCAAAAGCGGCCGGCTATCTCGGCGACAAAGTCTTCGGTTCGGACTGGTCGGTGGAGATTCACACCCATCTCGGCGCGGGGGCGTACATCTGCGGCGAAGAGACGGCCCTGCTCGAATCCATGGAGGGCAAACTCGGCCAGCCGCGCCTGCGCCCGCCTTTCCCGGCAGTCTACGGCCTCTATGGCAAGCCGACGGTAATCAACAACGTCGAGACGCTGACCAACGTCCCGCCGATTGTCACGAGGGGCGTCGAGTGGTTCCGCTCCATCGGCACCGAAAAATCGCCGGGGCCCAAGGTTTACTGTCTCTCCGGTAACGTGAACAAGCCTGGCAACTACGAACTGCCGCTGGGCACGACCTTCCGCGAACTCATCTACACCCATGGCGGCGGCGTGCCCGGCGATAAGAAAATCAAAGGCATCCTGCCCGCCGGCGCGTCTGCGCCGATCATGCCCGGCACTGACGCCATCCTCGACACGAAGATGGACATCGAGTCGGTGGCGGCGGCAGGCTCGATGCTCGGCTCGGCCTCGATCATCGTCGTTGACGAAGATCACGATATGTCGTGGGTCGCGCTCAAGACCGCTCGCTTCTTCAAGCACGAGTCGTGCGGCAAGTGCACGCCATGCCGTGAAGGCACCTACTGGATGCTTAACGTCCTCGAGCGCGTGAACAAGGGCGAAGCAGTCAAAGCCGATATTGGCCTGCTCGACAACGTCGCCAACAACATCAACGGCAAATGCCTCTGCCCGCTGGGCGACTTCGCCACGATGGCCGTGACTTCCAGCATCAAGTTTTGGCGCGCGGATTACGAAGCCAAATCGAAGGACGCGAAGAAGGCCGCGCCTGCCGCCAAATCAGCGGCGGCTAAGCCCGCGCCGAAAGCGAAAGAAGCAGTGGCAGAGAGAGGGTAGCAGGTTGGCTGATCAGGCGTTGCAGACCCCTGTCTCCGCCCAGGCTGTGCGTAAGCGGCCATATTTCATCTGGAATGCAGACCTCACCGAGGAGGACGTTCGCGCCGTTCTGTCGGGAAAGCGTGGGGAATTAGAACGCGTCCAGATGATCGCTCACATTATGCAGAGCGCGCGGTTCGAGGACATCTGGAAGTATCTCAAACCCGCCGACATTGTGGGCAACTGGGACCTGATCAAACGAATGCTCTGGCCGAAAGAGTCCGGAGAGTTGTGGGCGTGGGCCCTCCAAGTATGGGGCCACAATGTCCAGTATCCTTAGCCCCCTCGAACAGGATATCCTGCGTGCGTTCTTTGCGCTGGACGGCGCCGAGGCATTTGTTCTGACCGGCGGAGCGGCGCTGGCCGAGTATTACCTCCAGCACCGCTTGAGTCAGGACCTCGACCTTTTCACGCTGGACGAGCAGGTATTCGTTGAGATCGGGGATCAGCTTTCAGAGTTGGCGAGCAAAATCGGCGCAGAAGAAAGACCCATTCGCTCTCTCACAACTCTCAATCAAGTCATCTTTGCGCGTGAGGGCCAAGAGATCAAAGTAGATATTGTCCGGGACAGCGGGCCGGCTTTTGGGGAGCCTCGGCAGGTCGACGTCGTTCGGGTTGACTCGCTGGAAAACATCGGCGCGAACAAAGTCACGGCGCTCTTGGGCCGGGCGGCCTTTCGCGACTACATTGACCTCTACTTCATTCTTCGTGAGGGCGGTTTGACTTTCGAACACTTGGTGGCGCTTGCCAAGCGAAAAGACACCGGCTTGCAGGAGTTTTATCTCGCTGGCTGGATTAAGCAACAAACACCCAAACTGCACACCCCGCCGACGATGCTGAAGGCGGTTGACTTCGAGGAAATGAAACGCTATTTCCTCCAGCTGGCCAACGAACTGATGGCGAAACAAAATCCAGAGGAGCCACATGGCTGATCCGATCACGTTGACGATTGACGGCGTCAAGATTTCAATGCCGAAGGGCACGCTGATCGTGGACGCGGCCAAGCGCATGGGCAACGACATCCCCGTTTTCTGCTATCATCCCAAACTCCCGCCGGTCGGCATGTGCCGCATGTGCCTGGTGGAAGTCGGCACGCCCAAGATCGATCCGGCCACGAAACAACCCGCCCTCGACGACAAAGGCGAGCCGGTCATCGCGTGGATGCCCAAGTTGCAGACGGCCTGCACGACGCCGATCTCCGAAGGCATGATCGTGCGCGGAGCGACGCCGCAGGTGACCGCCGCGCGCAATGAGATTCTCGAATTCCTTCTCACCTCGCACCCCCTCGATTGCCCGATCTGCGACAAGGGCGGCGAGTGCCCGCTGCAAAATCTGACGATGCGGCACGGGCCCGGGCAGAGCCGCTTCATCTACGACGAGAAGCAGCATCTTGACAAACACATCCCGCTGGGCGATCCGGGGAACGCGTTGATCTTCCTCGACCGCGAACGATGCATCCAGTGCGCGCGCTGCACCCGCTTCGCTGACGAGATCGCCGGCGATCACGTCATCGGCTTCTACGAGCGCGGGCGCAAATTGGAGATCGTCACCTTTTCCGCTCCCGGCTTCGATTCAAAGTTTTCCGGCAACACGACCGACATCTGCCCGGTCGGCGCGTTGACGACCGCCGATTTCCGCTTCCGCGCTCGCCCGTGGGAAATGCAGGCGGCGGCCTCGATCTGCCCGCACTGCCCGGTGGGCTGCAACCTGACGCTGAACGTGCGCCGCAACACGCAGACCGGCGGCTGGGACGTGAAGCGTGTGATGCCTCGGCAGAACGAAGCGGTGAACGAAACCTGGATTTGCGACAAAGGTCGCTTCGGCCATCACTTCGCCACCAGCCCCGATCGATTGACGGCGCCGCTGGTCCGAAAGATCGGCAAACTCGAGCCTGCGACATGGGACGAAGCTCTGAACCTTGTCGCCGACAAACTGAAAGCGGCGAGCGGATCGATCGTCGGCCTCGCGGGTGAACGGTTGTCGAACGAAGACCTTTACAACTTTCGCGTTCTCCTAACGGGACTAGGCGGAAGCGCTGAAGCCTACGGCACGATGGGCGGCGGCGATCTCGTCCAGCAGGTCGGCGTGGGCGTCGGGACGAACTTCTCGGCAATGGGGCGAGGCACGGCCATCCTCGTTGCAGCATCCGATCTCGAAGAAGAAGCGCCGATCTGGTGGCTTCGCGTCAAGCAGGCCGCCGAGCGTGGAGCGACGCTGATCACTGTCAATGGACGCGCCACAAAGACCGACCGTTACGCGGCGCACTGCATTCGCCATGACTATGGTTCGGAAACGGCGACTGTCCTCGGAATTTTGGCGAAGGCGGCGCCGGATGGCGAAATGAAGTCGAAGGCCGCGCGTTACGCGTCCAACGATCCGGCGATCGCGGCGGCGGCGTCTGCCATTGGAGCGGCTGAGAATGTCGTGGTGATGTTTGGGAATGAGGGACTCGATTTTGCCAGCTCAACCGCGCTGGCCCAGGCCTGCGCGAATCTGCTCATTGCAACCGCCCATTTCGGCAGGCCGAACAATGGCCTGATGGCCGTCTGGCCGCACAACAACACTCAGGGCGCGCGGGATATGGGCCTTCAGTCGAGCGGCGTAACCATGGTCGAATCCTTGTGGAGCGCCAGGGTGCTCCTGTTCGCCGGTTGCGATCCGGCCGGCGACGCCGTTGGGCCCGAGATCGGCAGAGCGATCCACGAGGCCGACTTCGTCGTCGTGCAGGAACTCTTCCTCACGCCGACGGCGCAATTGGCCGATGTCGTTCTCCCGGCGCAGTCGTTTGTCGAGCGCGAGGGGTCGTATACTTCCGGCGAACGACGCGTTCAGAGATTCTATCCAGCTGTCCCGGCGCGAGGCGGCGCAAAGGCCGATTGGCAGATCAGCGCCGAGATCGCGAAGCGCGTTGCCGTCGTGTTGCCGACCGCGTCCGCCGCCGCCGTGATGCTCGCCATCGCGAAGAGCGTCCCGGCGTACCAGGGCATCACATACCAGGCATTGGCGAAAGTTGAAAGGCAGTGGCCCGACGTGGGCGGTGTTGATCTGTATTACGGCGGCACGGCCTACGACAATTCGCAGGGCCTCGGCGTGCAGGTGAAGTCGAGCGCCGAGCGCGGCGAGAGGCCCGCGCCGAGATGGATCGATCCGCCTGCGCCCCCGATAGGCGATGGCTTCAAGATCGTGCCGACGACGGCTCTGTATGATCGGGGAACGACGTTCGTCCCGTCGGCGCTGATGCAGCCGCGCGTGCCGAAGGCTTGCGTCGAACTCAACGCGGCTGACGCGGCGCGCCTGGGCATTGCCGACGGCGACACGGTGAAGGTGAGCCTGAACGGGCATTCCGCGCCGGTGACGGCGCGCGTCGCGGCGCACGGTCGCGCGCCGGAAGGGGTGGCGCTCATGTCGCGCAGTCTCGGCGTCACGGCGAAGGCGGGCGCGTTCGTGGCCAAGATCGAAAAGGCGTGAGCGACGATGATTGACTGGACGCTGATCCTCGAATGGTTTATCAAAGCCGCGATCAGTTGCTTCGTGTTGCTGACCGGCTTTGCCTACATGACGTTTGCCGAGCGCAAAGTGGCGGCGCTGTTGCAGGTGCGCATCGGGCCGAACCGCGCCGGGCCGGGGGGATTCTTTCAGCCGGTGGCCGATGGGATCAAACTCATTTTCAAAGAGGAGTTCATCCCCGGCGGCGCGGACAAAGTGATCTTCATGATCGCGCCGATCATCACCGTGATCCCGGCGCTGATCATTCTCGGGGTCGTGCCGTGGGGGCCGACGGTCACGTTGTTCGGGCGCAAGATTTTGCTCGGCATCACCGATCTCAATGTGGGCATCTTGTACATTCTGTCGGTCGCGTCGATCGCGGTGTACGGCATCGTGCTGGCGGGCTGGTCGTCGAACAACAAGTACGCGATGCTGGGCGGACTGCGTTCGACGGCGCAGATGGTGAGTTACGAACTGTCGCTCGGCCTGGCTATCGTCGGGCCGCTGTTGCTGGCCGGCTCGATGAGCCTCGGCGACATCGTCAACGCGCAAAGCAAACTGCCCTTCATCTTGTTACAGCCTGTGGCCGCGCTCGTCTTCTACGTGGCCGCGCTGGCCGAAGTCAATCGCGCGCCGTTCGACATGCCGGAGGCCGAGCAGGAACTGACCGCCGGCTATCACACCGAATACTCGGGCATGAAGTTCGCGCTGTTCTTTATGGCCGAGTACATCAAAATGATCGGCGTGAGCGCGATCTTCACCACGCTGTTCCTGGGCGGCTGGCGCGGGCCGTTCGCCGACCTCGGCGCGCCGCAATTGCCGGCGGCATTTCCTGAACCGCTCGTGCAATTCGTCGGCGGACTCGACCTCGGCCTGCTCGGACTGATCTACTTTTGGGCTAAAGTTGCGGCGTCGTTGTTCTTCATGATCTGGCTGCGTTCGACGCACCCCCGTCTGCGGTACGACCGGCTGATGGCGCTCGGCTGGAAGGTGATGCTGCCGCTGGCGCTGGCGAATGTGATGGTGACGGCGGCGGCGCTCGTCTCGCCGGTCGCGTTCTGGATCATCATTGGGGTATTGGTAGTTGTCGTCGCGGCATATCTGGCCGGGCGAGTCGGGCTGGCGGTGAGGGGAACTTAGAGACATGTTCACAGAAATCGTTCGCGGCTTGGGCACGACGTTCAAGCACATGTTCGAAGAACCGGTGACGGTTCAGTACCCGGAGATCAAGCGGCCCACCCGGGAGCGCTTTCGCGGGCGGCACGAACTGAAGCGTTACGACAACGGGCTGGAGAAGTGCATCGGCTGCGCGTTATGCGCCGCTGCCTGCCCGGCTGACGCGATCTTCGTAGACGCTGCCGAGAACACCGACCAGCATCGTTACTCGCCAGGGGAGCGCTATGCCCAGGTGTACGAGATCAACATGCTCCGCTGTATCTTCTGCGGTTTCTGCGAAGATGCCTGCCCGACCGAAGCGATCGTGCTGGAGAACAACTACGAACTCTCGTTTGTAGACCGGCAGAGTTCGATCTACACCAAAGAGATGCTCATCGTTCCGGTGCCTCAGGCCGGGCGGCCCACGCCGCAGGCAGTCCAGCCGGGGAAATTTGACCGATCGATTCCGGTGATGAAAGACCCCGTGTAAATTCCAAACTCCAAAGGTCAAATGACTATCGAACTCAGCCTCTTCTTCCTCCTCGCGCTCATCGCCATGCTCGCCGCTGGTGGAATGCTCTTGAGCCGCAATGCCGTGTACTCGGCGCTATTCTTGATTGTGAACTTCGCGACGGTGGCGGTGTTCTTTCTCCTGCTCGGCGCGCCGTTTATCGCCATGGCGCAGGTGACGGTGTACGCCGGGGCGATCATGGTGCTCTTCCTGTTCGTCATCATGCTCCTCGGCGCGGAACGGCTGCGGCAGAAATCAGTTCTGCCCTGGCAAGCGCCGCTCGCAGTCGTGCTCGGCATCGTGCTCCTCGTCGAGGCGGGAGTTGTCATCGTGACGCGCGGGTTAGGCGCGCCCCCGCCGGCGCTGAGTGAAACGGCGGCGGCCGGCTTCGGCGGCCCGCAGGCCATTGGCGCAAGCCTGTTCACCACATACCTCCTGCCATTCGAAGTGACCTCGGTGCTTTTGCTGGCGGCGATGGTCGGAGCGATCGTGTTGACGAGAGACGAAAAAGGAAAATCCCAAATCCCAAACTCCAAATCTCAAACGGGCAAGTGAGGCATTTGGAGTTTGGAATTTGAAGTTTGGAGTTCGACTTCATGGTTCCTACCACTTACTACATCGCCCTCTCCGCCATTCTCTTTACGATGGGCGTTGCCGGGGTGCTGATCCGGCGCAACGCGATCATCATCTTCATGTCGGTCGAACTCATGCTCAATTCGGCCAACCTGGCCTTCGTCGCCTTCGCGCGGCAGTTCGCCTCGCTCGACGGCCAAATATTCGTCTTCTTTGTGATGACGGTCGCCGCTGCCGAAGTCGCGGTGGGGTTAGCGCTGATCGTCGCGATCTTCAGGACGAAGAAGAGCATCAACGTGGACGAGATTAATACTCTGAGGGGATAGGGGGCCGTTATTCGAGTTTGACCTTGCCGCTCTGCAGGTCTTTAAGAAGTCGTTCGTATACATCGTTGCGCGAGCCCTCACGTCGAATGGCGATAAGGACAACCCAAACCACATCCTCCGTGGGGTCGTAGCGGTAAACGATTCGATATCGTCCGACGCGGACGGTGCGATATGGGCGCAGATCACCGGTAAGCGGTTTGCCGGACTTTGGATCGCCGGCGAGATTGCGGAGTTTCTTGAGGGCGGCTGTTCTGATGCTTTTGGGGAGTTCGGGCAGGTGCTCTGCTGTGCAACGTCGAGTAATTCTGACCTTGCTCATGACCTGCTCCACTCCGCTTCAAGTTCATCCAGCGTAACGAAACGACCGGCGGTGATGTCTTCTTCACTTTGACGGATTTCGTCCATCGCTTTGGAGTCGCTGAGTATCTCGTAGGTTTCAACGAGCGCTTCCAGTTCTTCGATGCGACGGAGGAGACGCGCAATTTCGTCCCGTTTGATTATTATGATGTCAGCCTTTTTGCCCTCGGTGACGGAAACAGGCTGACCCCGGCGAACTCGATTGATGTACGCCGTCAAGTTTTCTCGGAAATCTGTGAAAGAAACTATTGTATCTGTAATGAGGGAGTTCATCGTAGACTCCTTTCGCAGTCAGATTGTAGCACGGACAGGACAGCCTGTAAATCAATGTTCAATCTCATTCCCCTCATCGTCCTATTCCCTGTAGTCGGCCTCCTCATCAACGCTTTTTTCGGCAGGCAGTTCCGCGATCCGGGAGCGGGCATCGTGGCCTCCATCGCGGCTGGTTCGTCGTTCGTGATCGCCGTGCTGGAGTTCGTCGCTCTGCTCGGCCAACCGAGGGGCGCGACGGTGAAGCTGGCCGACTGGATCGTGATCGGCAATCTCTCCGTGCCCTGGGCGTTCAAGATAGACACACTCTCGGTCACGATGATGCTCGTCGTCACTGGCGTCGGCACGCTGATCCACATCTACGCCATCGGGTACATGAAGGGCGACGAGCGTTTCCCGCGCTTCTTCGTGTACCTGAATCTTTTCCTCGCCTCGATGCTCGTTCTCGTGACGGGTGACAACTACTTGATGTTGTTCGTCGGCTGGGAACTCGTGGGGCTGTGCTCGTATCTGCTCATCGGTTTCTGGTTTGACCGTGAAAGCGGCGGCCTCGGCGTTGGCACGGGCAACGCGGTTGCGGCGAAGAAGGCCTTCGTCGTCAACCGTGTCGGCGACTTTGGCTTCTTGCTTGGGATGTTCCTGATCTTCTGGACGTTCGGGACGTTCCAGTTTGACAGCGTGTTCGGCATGGCCGAGCACCTGCGCGAAGCGATGCCGGAGATGTTGCCGATCATCACGGCGATTACGCTGTTGCTCCTCGTCGGCGCGACGGGCAAGTCGGCGCAAATCCCGCTGTACGTTTGGTTGCCGGACGCGATGGCCGGCCCGACTCCTGTTTCGGCGCTCATCCACGCGGCGACGATGGTGACGGCGGGTGTCTATATGATCACCCGCTCCGCGCCGCTGTACAATCTCGCCCCTGCCTCGCAGGTCGTCGTCGCTCTGATCGGCGCGTCCACAGCGCTTCTCGCGGGGACAATCGCCGTCGGCCAATTCGACATCAAGCGCGTGCTGGCCTATTCGACGATCAGCCAGCTGGGTTTCATGATCGCGGCGGTCGGCCTCGGGGCCTACGTCGCCGGGATGTTCCATTTGGTCACGCACGCCTTCTTCAAGGCCCTGCTGTTCCTCGCCTCAGGTTCCGTCATTCACGGATTGGAGCACGGTCACCCTCACGCCAGTCATCAGTCATCCGTAGGCAGTCATCAGGCAGGCCATCAGCCATCAGCCATCGGCCATCAGCCATTCGACCCTCAAGACATGCGCAACATGGGTGGATTGCGCGGAAAGATGAAAGTCACATTCTGGGTGTACACCATCGGCGCGCTGACGCTGGCAGGCATCCTGCCGCTGGCCGGCTTCTGGTCGAAGGATGAGATTCTGGCGGACGCCTGGCGCGCCGGCCTCGGCGGAGGTCAGTGGCACGGGCTGGTTGTGTATTTGCTGTTGGCCATCGCCGCCTTCTTCACCGCCTTCTACATGGGCCGGCAAATCTTCATGGTCTTCTTCGGCGAAGGCCGCACCGACGCGGCCAAGCACGCTTCGGAGAGCGCGGTCGTGATGCTCGTGCCGCTGGTCATTCTCGCCGGGCTGTCCGTTCTGGGCGGCGCGCTCAATCTGCCCGGCCTGAATTCGATGACGAACTGGCTGAAGCACACGAGTGAACTCTACGAGTCCGGCGATTTCAATATCGTCGTCGCCGTGATTTCTACGGTCGTCGCCCTCGCCGGCATCGCGCTCTCTGCGGCGGTCTACTATCGCAAGCCGATGGCCGCCGGGGAGCCCGATCCTCTTCAAAAGATGGGCGCGCTGTTCGTCGCGCTGAATTGCAAATGGTGGGTGGACGAACTCTATGGCCTGCTGTTCATCCGCCCGTACATCTGGCTCTCGCGCTTTCTGGCCGATGTGATCGACTGGCGCTTCTGGCACGATTGGTTCCACGACCGCGTCCTGGCGGCAGGATTCAACGGCGGAGCGATGCTCACCGCCGAAGGGATTGACCTCGGCTTCATTGACCGGCTGGCGAACGGCTTGGCCGAATTGGCAAAAGGGATCGCCGCGCGTTTCCGCCGTATCGAGACGGGGTACGTTAGGAACTATGCCCTTGGCGTGTTCATCGGCGCGGTAGCGGTGCTGGCGGCGTTCTTGTTGAGCCGGTGATCAGGCGGGATTTCACAGGTCGTCGGCGAGGTGCAACTTTGATGCTCAAATTGCCTCCTGATCTAGAAACCGAGATTTCCGAAACTGCTAAGTCCGACGATGTTGCCGTGGACGATCTGGTAACGAAGGCTCTACGCCAGTTTCTCGATATCCACTGGCAAGAGCGTTTTGAGGCTGAGGCGCGGGCGTATGAGGCCATGCGCGAGAGCCTGCTGAAAGAATACGCCGATAAGTTCGTCGCAGTGTACAAAGGCAAGGTAATTGATTCGGACGTGGATAAATGCGCACTGGGCTAGAGAGTGTTTGCCAGATATGGCCGCGCGCCGATCTACTTCCAGCAGGTGACTGCCGAGTCTTTGCCGGTCGTCAGGATCATGACGCCACACTTTGGGGGGCATCAAAGGGATCGCCTTGAATCATGCCGACTGTCCTGAAAATCGGCTCACATCGGTTCTACTTCTTCAGCCGAGAAGGCCAAGAACCGCCCCACATCCACGTCGAGACAGCCGAGAACGCTGCCAAGTTTTGGTTGTCACCAGTGGAACTCGTCTGGGCGGTGGGATACAACTCAAAGGAACTCCGCAAAGTCAGGGGATTGGTGGAAGAACGCGCCCCGTTCTTCCTGGAGAAATGGGATGAACACTTCCGTACTGAATCCAGCGGCGACTAGCCCCACAGCAGTATTGGCTGTAGATGTCGGTTTTTCGATGGACGCGTTGCACATCCGACTTTCCGATGGCCGTGAAGTATCCGTGCCCTTGGAGTGGTTTCCCCGCTTGCGAGACGCGACGCCCAAGCAACGCGCCGACTGGCGGCTAATTGCCCGTGGCATAGGGATCCACTGGGAAGACGTTGATGAAGACATTGCCGTTACGACACTGTTGCGCGCCGGATGGAGCAATGTCGAAAGAGCATCTGCGCCTCGAAAGAAGACACGCAGGCAACAGAAAGCGGGGCCAATCCTGGCGAAAAAGTTGCCTGCCAAGCGCGCACCGGCGACTACATCAACGCGCAGGCAAGCCAGGGCCTTGGCCGGTTCGCAGCGTTCGGGAAGAAAACGCAACGGTTGACGCGCGCTGTTCATTCAAATGGCCTGCATCCGTTTGCCCGCTTCCCATCCTCTGGAAGCAGTCGCCTGATCTGAGGAAATTCAATGACCGTACTCTTCTCCACTCTCACCCTCGTCACCTTCTTCCCCCTCCTCGGCGTCGTTGCCCTGCTCTTTCTCAAGCCGGAGCAAAAGGACGCGATGCGCTGGACGGCGTTCGT
>JACQED010000040.1 GCA_016200785.1 Chloroflexota bacterium | reverse complement strand
CTGGCACTTTTCCTTGTATCTTGATCACGGCCACGTCGGCGACCGGATCGGCCCCGACGAGCGAGGCGGGCGCGGTCTGCCCGTCGCGGAAGATGACGGTGAGCGATGAGTTGCCTTCGACGACGTGGTTGTTGGTGACGGCGTAGCCCTCCGGCGAAACGATCACGCCGGAACCCGAGGCCTGCCCGCCGCCGGCGAGTTGGTTGACGACGGTGATGACCGCCGGGCCGACTTTGTCAACTGCATCGGTCACAGCGGTTTCGATGTTCACCGTCGTGTTGGTCGGGCCTGAGGCGGGCGCAGCCGGCGCGGGCTGTGTGATGACGACTGCGGGCGCGGGCGATGGAACGGTGATGCTGTTCAACTTTTCTTGCACCGCGAGATACACCGCGCCGCCGCCCAGTCCCGCGCCGATGACGCCGGCCACGCTCATGCCGAGAATGGCAAAGCATGTGAGTAAGATTCTTTTCAGTGGAGACGATTGATTGGACATTGGATCAGACCTCCTGGCGAGATTTGATCTGATGATGCGACGCGGAGCTTAGATGTTGATGAGAGGCGATTAAGCGGCTGTGCAGCAAAAAACGGACGAGGGGCTGACCCTCGTCCGAGGTTTTGAACCGCGAAGCCGCGAAGACTGCTAAGAGAGAATGCAGGGTTTCGCGTTGAGTTTTCCCGGCAGGCACGGGACACACGTACTATCGCCGCCGCCGGCCGCCGATGCCGCCGACGAGCATGACGTAGTACAGAAGTTGGAAGAGCGCGGTCGCGAGTCCGGCCACGTAAGTCATGGCTGCCGCGTCGAGCACGCCGTTCACGCCGCGCTGTTCGTCGTCGCTCATCACCAACCCGGCGTCGGTCAAGAGCCGGCGCGCGCGGTACGAGGCGTCGAACTCGACGGGCAATGTCGCCAGCGCGAAGATCGCGCCGGCCGAAAAGACGAGCACGCCGAGCCACGCCACCTGAGCGATCTGCAGGAACAGGCCGATCAGGATGAGTATCCAGCCGAGATTCGATCCGATGTTGACGGCCGGGACGAGCGCGGCGCGCAGTTTGAGCGGGAAGTAATTTTCCGCATCCTGCTGGGCGTGGCCGAGTTCGTGCGCGACGATCGCCATCGAGGCCACCGAGTGGCCATGGGCCACGCCTTCGGACAGGCGGAGCGTGTTGGAAGTCGGGTCGTAGTGATCGTTGAGCGCCCCGCCACGCAGGACTTCGATGCGCGGCGCGCCGACGCTCGGGCCGATGGCCTCGACGCCGATATTGCGGAACTGAAGACTCGTGCTGGTTTGCAGCAGCCGCTGGGCCACGTCGCCGCCGCGCAGATTCATCCGATTGGGCACCTTGCTCCACTTCTCGTAAGCGCCCTTCACGCGCCACTGCGCCAGCGCCATCAGAGCCAGCGCCGGGAGCATGAAGATAAAGTAATACGGGTTGAAGAAAAAGAATGGCATTTCGGCCTCCCTTCAAATCCAGCGAAACATTACATCCAAAGGCATTAGAGAAGCATACGATCTATTTCCGCAATATCTCCAACGCCTTGTCGAGTTGCGGATCGCGGCCGGCGGCGCGATCAGCTTCGGTGCGAACGACCGCTACGTCGGGCGTCAGACCCTGGCCGTGAATGGTGCGGCCATCGGGCGTGAGCCAGCGGGCAATGGTGATCTTCACTGCTCCCTCGTCGTTGCTCAGCGTCGTGGATGTTTGCACGCTGCCCTTGCCGTAACTTTTCTCCCCGACGAGTGAGCCGCGATGCCGATCCTGAATCGCCCCGGCGACGATCTCCGACGCGCTGGCGCTGCCCTCGTCGATCAGCACGACCAGCGGCAGATCGGTCGCCAGCCCGTTCGGGCGCGCGGTGTACGTCTGTTCGTGGCCATCGCCGAAGCGCTCGATCATCACCGTCCCGTCGCCGATGAATTGCGAGACGACTTCGACGGCGGCATCGAGGTAGCCGCCGGGGTTGCCGCGCAGGTCGAGCACGATGCCGGAGGGGCTTTGTTGGCGCAGGTCTTTGAGGGCCTTCTCTAGATCGCGGGCGGTGTCCTCGCCGAAGTTATTGATCTTGACGTAGGCAACGCCGCCGTCGAGCATCTTACCCTCGACGCTGGGGATCGTGATGCGGGCGCGGATGATGTCGAATTCGAGCGGCTGGTCGTGGCCCTCGCGCCCCATCGTCAGATGCACCTTCGTCCCAGCCGGGCCGCGCACTTTCAATATCACCTCGGCGCCGCTAAGCCCGGTCGTGTCCTGGCCGTCCACTTTCAAGATGGTGTCGCCGGGGAGAACGCCGGCGGCCTCAGCCGGCGAGCCAGGGAGAGGCGAGACGATCTTGACGTGCTCGCCGGAGGTGTCCACTTCCGCGCCGATGCCTTCGAGTTGGCCCTGCAGACCGGAAGTGAGCATCTCGTATTCGCCGGGCGTGAGGTACGAGGTGTGCTTGTCGCCGAGCGCGTTGACCATCCCGCGAATCGCGCCCTGCATCAGTTTCTCGTCGTCTACCGGTTGATCGACGTACTGGTCGTGGACGAGGCCCCACGCTTCCCAGAATGGCTTGAACGTTTTGGCGAGATCGCCCGGCGTACCGCCGTTCGCGGGCGCGGCGGTGATGGGCAGAAGCCCCGGCGTCAGGCCGGGCACCTGGACTCCACCGGTGGCCAGTGTGCGCTGGCCGGCCTGATACTGCGTGCCCGCGACGAATCCCACCGACAGCAAGCCGGCGGCGGCAGTGACGATGCCCAGCACGACGATTGTGACGCGAGCGGCTTTGGCGAACATGACGATTCTCCCTGACGAGTGCGGCCTATTCTACCTTGGGGAGATGAGAGAGAGGTGAGTGAGGGCGCTTAGGCGGCTTACAAGTCGCGGAAAACTTCGGCGACGGCGATTTGAAAATTAGCGAGGACGCGCGAGGCGGCGGCATCACCCATTCCATATTTGCCGAGCAGAACGTACTCGCCCTCTTCCAACGCAAAGACCTCGACCGTCTTGGCGCGGTAGTCCACGATCCAATACTCCGGCACACCGGCGGCCTG
>JACQED010000252.1 GCA_016200785.1 Chloroflexota bacterium | reverse complement strand
GGAATCCTGCGCGGCGACCTCGGCTATTCGCGCGTAGGCTCTCAGCCGGTGACGAATCTGATCCAGCAACGCTTCCCCGCCACGCTGGAATTGGCGCTGTGGAGCGTCGGGCCGATCATCGGCATCGGCATCTGGTTGGGGGTGCAGTCGGCCGTGCACCACAACAGCCTCATCGATCAGGCGGGTCGGGTCTTCAGCATCGTCGGCTGGTCGTTTCCCACTTTCGTTTTCGGATTGCTCGTTCTCATGGTCTTCTATGCCCGACTTCAGTGGTTCGCGCCGGGGAGACTCTCGGACTGGGCCGGGGCGGTCGTCCATTCCGATCGGTTTAGAAGCGTGACGTATCTCATCACGGTAGACGCACTGCTCAACGGCCGCCCGGATATTTTCTTCGACGCCTTGCGGCATCTCATACTCCCGATCTTGACCCTGTCTTACCTGAATTGGGCTTTGCTGTTGCGCGTCACGCGTTCCTCGATGCTGGAAACGCTGCGGCAGGACTACGTGACTGCCGCGCGCGCCAAAGGCCTTTCGTGGCAGACCGTTATCAACAAGCACGCTCGACCGAACGCGCTGATCCCCGTCGCCACGCTGGCCGGGTTCACCGTCATCCAATTGCTGAACGGCGTGGTCATCACCGAAACGGTATTCAACTACCCCGGCATCGGCTCGGCGGCGGCGGCGGCGGCCAGCCAACTAGACGTCGTGACCGTCCTGGGCTTTGCGTTGTTCAATGGCGTCATCCTCGTCATGGCGAATCTCGTCGTGGATGTGGCCTATGCTTTTATCGATCCGAGAGTGCGTCTGGAATAAGTTCGGAAAAAGACTATGACTACCGTGGCTGTTGAGGCAATTCCCCAGGCGCCAGCCGGGTTGACACCCGAAAGCCTTCCCGCCCGCCCCGTGGGCTGGCTGGAGGGTTTGCTCGGGCCGGACGTCTACCGTATTCTGCGCGGGCTGGTGACGACGCCGACCTCGGTGGCCGGATTGATCCTGCTCGCTCTCTTTGTGTTCGTCGCCGCCGCCGCGCCGATCATCGCCCCGCCGATCAAAGTCAACGACCCCTACAAGATTCCCCGCGACGGCTTCAGCCCCGACCCGCGCCCCATGATGGCGGAATGGCGGCGCACTCCGCCGCCCCTTCCCTTCTGGTGGAAGCCGATCATGAAGACCGATCGCTGGGTGCATCTGTTCGGAACCGCCAGCGGCCAGTGGGATATTTTCTACGGCGTCGTGTGGGGAACGCGGACCGCCTTCCGCGTGGGCCTCATCATCACGGCCACGACTCTGGCCATCGGTTTGACCATCGGCTCGCTGGCGGCCTATTACGGCGGCGCGCTTGACAACGTGCTGATGCGCGTGGTGGACGTTTTCCTGACTCTGCCCTTCCTCATGGCCGCGCTGATTCTTTCGGCGGTGCTCGTGCCGCGCGTCGGACGCAGCATCATCCCGGCCGTCATCGCCCTCATCGTGTTCGGCTGGATGACTTACGCGCGCCTGATTCGCGGGGACATCCTCTCGGTGAGGGAGCGCGAATACGTGCTCGCCGCCCGTGCGCTCGGCGCTTCGGACGCCTCGATTCTGTTGAAGCACATTCTCCCCAACGCGATCTTTCCGACGATGGTCGTAGCTTCGATGGACATCGGCTCGTACGTGCTCAGTTTCGCCGCCTTGAGTTTCCTCGGCGTCGGCACGGAGGTGGGGTACGCCGACTGGGGACAACTCCTGAGTTTCGCGCGCGACTGGATCACCAATCTGGCCGATTACTGGTACATCGTCGTGTGGCCGGGAGTGATGCTGATCTTGTTCGTCCTGGCCTGGAACCTGATCGGCGATGCCGTCCGCGACGTGCTGGATCCGAAAATGCGTGGGGCGCAAAGGTAGATTGGAGCGGCAGTTGCGCTGCGGCGGGCGCCGCCAGAGCAGTCGGAATTTGCTCCACCTGTGAGTTCCTTCAACGGGATCGACGATCGATACCACGGGGCGGTCAAATCCGCCCCTTTCATTTTTCTGGCCGGGGCGATTGCCGCCGGGCTGATAGGAATCGCGCCGCGAGGCCTGAGAGGCAATGAGACGCACGGTGTCACTGCCTCACCGACTCCTACACTCGATCGATTGGCGCAGCCGACGTTGCCGGCTCATCCGGCGCAGGCCGACCTCGGCGGCCAGGTCTACTGGCTACACTGCCAGCCCTGCCACGGCGATGAGGGGCAGGGCCTCACCGACGAGTGGCGCGCGCAGTACCCGCCTGAAGATCAGAACTGCTGGAAGTCGGGCTGTCACAGTCAGCGGCCGTACAAGAACGGTTTCACCCTGCCCGCGACCGTGCCGGCGTTGATCGGCCCGACGGCGTTGAGTCGATTCGACACCGCCGAAAACCTTCATGGCTTCATCGCCGCGCGGATGCCTTTTCAAGCGCCGGCCAGCCTGGCCAGGGAAGAATACTGGCAGGTGACGGCATACTTGATCCGCGCACACGGCGTGAAGACGGGCGAGCAGCCGCTCGACGACTCATCGGCCTCACAAATCAGACTGAGGGCCGACCCGCGCGCCGAGAGCGACACGGTGGCGAGTTGGCTCTGGCCGGCGGGCGCGTTGGCCGCCGCCTTGCTGGGGCTGGCGATACTCTGGCTGAGACGGCGCACAGCCAGTTGAACTTTCGCCTGCTGTTCACAGTAGAAATGAACAGAACGTCGGATTTGGGAATTGCTGCAAGGCACAATTTGACTTTCGCCAGACGCCATGCTAGACTCGAATCCCTCCGGCGAAATCCGGATTTGAAGCCGACGCGGATGCTCTGCATGACCCTTCCTGAAGAAACCCAGAGGCGCACTGCGCGAAGCGGCGAGCTGGACGGTTTCATCCGTCAGGCGTTGACGTTGCGCGCCGGGCGAGCCGCGCCCGGGCCAGACGGTTGGAGTCGCCTGCGCGCGCGAGTTGAAGC
>JACQED010000251.1 GCA_016200785.1 Chloroflexota bacterium | reverse complement strand
GGGATCAACAGTTTCATTGTCACGATTGCCACCTCCAGCCTGTATCTGGGCTTGAACCTCGGTCTGACCCAGGCCCAGCCTTTCTATCATCTGCCGAAGGCAATCTCAGACTTCGGACAGGCCCGGATCGGTTTTGTACCGTCTATGGCGGCCGTGACGGTGCCGGCGGCGATCCTGATGGCCGTCTTTCTGCATCGCATGGTGCTAGGCCGGCAGATCCTCGCCACTGGCGGCAACTGGAACGCGGCACAGACGGCCGGCGTGCCCGTTAACCGGGCGGTGATCCTGGCCCACGTCATCTCTGGCGTGCTTGCCGCGATCGCCGGTCTGCTGTGGATGGCTCAACTCGCCGTGGCCCAGCCGATGATCGGATCGACGTGGCTGTTGCCATCGTTTGCAACGCCGATCATCGGCGGCGTGGCTCTCAGCGGCGGCGGCGTATCCATCATTGGAACCGTGCTGGCCGCGTTCGTGGTCGCGCTGATTCAGAATTCGCTGGTTCATCTCCAGATCGATCCATACTACGTTCAATTTCTGCTCGGCCTCCTGATCCTGGGCGCGGTCGGCCTTAATCGCCTGTCTCAGCGGCGAAAGGTCCAGAGAGGCACTGCCTGATGGCTGTATCTGATACTGTGGCGCTGGAAGTCAGCGCGGTCAGCAAGTCGTTTCCCGGCGTGCGGGCGCTGGACAACGTGGCCCTGACATTACGGGCGGGCGAGATACACGCGCTCATCGGCGAGAACGGGGCCGGCAAGAGCACGCTCATCAAAATCATCACCGGCCTCTATCAACCTGAGGCCGGGCATCTCCATATGAACGGGTCCGAAGTGCGCTTTGCCTCCCCGCGTGAGGCGATTGAGGCCGGGATTAGTTTTGTGCCCCAGGAGCGCAACCTGATCCCGGGATTTAGCGTGGGTGAGAACATCATGCTGGAGAGGATGCCCACGCGCGCCGGCGTTTTTGCCGACTATCGGCGCGTCAACGAGGAAGCCAAAAAGTGGCTGGACGTCATCGGGTTGGATGTCTCCCCGACGGCAATTGTGTCGAGCCTGAGTGCGGCGCAGATGCAACTCGTCGAGACCGCCCGGGCGCTTTCACTGGAGAGCCGGGTGTTACTGCTGGATGAGCCGACCGCATCCATCACCCCTCACGAAACAGTATTCCTGTTCAACGTCCTGCGCGGCCTGCGCGATCGCGGCGTCGCCATTCTGTTCGTCAGCCATAAGATGGAGGAAGTCTTCGATCTGTGCGACCGGGTGACGGTTCTGCGGGATGGCCGCAATACGGCGGCCAACGAGGATCTGGCGGCCATGGATCGCGATCGCCTCGTCTCGCTGATGATCGGGCGTACGCACATCATCACCGAACTCCCGGCCAAGTCCGTGAAGCGGGAACAACCCGCCCTGAGGGTGCGCGGCCTGCAGGCCGAGTCGGGGACGCGCGGGGTTGATTTTGATCTATACGGCGGCGAGGTGCTGGGCCTGTATGGGCTGGTCGGCGCCGGGCGCAGTGAATTGGCGAACGCGCTGATCGGTGCCAGCCGTGTCACTGCGGGCGAAATCCTCGTAAACGGCGGGCCGGCTCATATTCACAGCGTGGCGGATGCGGTGAACAAGTACGGGATCGGCTACGTGAGCGAGAACCGCAAGACCGAGGGGCTGATCCTTTCGCATACGATCATCGCCAACGTATCGATCACAATCTGGCGGCGGATCGCCGGGTGGCTCGGCTGGATTTCGGGAAGAACTGAAAAATCCGTCGTCAGTCGCTTCGTCGGCCAACTCGACATCAAGACGCCCTCTTTGAACCAGTTGGTCAACAACCTCAGCGGCGGGAATCAGCAAAAGGTGAGCCTGGCCAAGTGGCTGGCCGCCGAGGCGAAGGTGCTCATCATTGACGAGCCGACCATCGGGATTGACATCAAAACCAAGTATGCCCTGCACGAACTGATCTGGGAACTCGCCGGGCAGGGCCGGGCGATCCTGTTGATCTCCAGCGAAATGCCGGAGATGATCCGCCTGGCCGATCGGATTCTTGTGATGAAAGGGCACCGCATCGTCGCCGAATTCAACAACACCCATCAATACGACGAGATCAGTTCGACGATCATCAAGTGCCTCACTTGAGCCATCCTGAGGAGTTTGCTATTGTGAAGCGCTTTGCTCAAACCGTCAGGCTGAAAGATGATCCGGAAATCATCCGAAAGTACGAAGAGTATCATGCCCATCCCTGGCCGGAGACGAACGCCGGCCTGCTGAAATGCGGGATATTGCGCATGTACATCTACCGATTTGGCCGCCATTTGTTCATGTTCATGGAAACGAAAGACGACTTCGATCTTGAGCGTGATATTCCGAAATACATGGAACACCCCAGAGCCAAAGAATGGGATGAGTTGATGCGCGGCTTCCAGGAGACAGTGCCCGGCGCTCCCCCAGGCTCCACCTGGGTGCTCATGAACGAAGTGTACGCTCTGGAATCGGGAGGGACAAAATGATCATCACCGACGCGCACCAACACTTCTGGACCAGGGACGTCATCGTCGGCCTCTTCCAGAAACTCAACGTGCCCCTCGACGATGTGAAAGTCCTGGTTCGAGATTTCGGCCCGAGCGATCTCAAGCCGATTCTCGACAAGTTCGGCGTGCGCCAGACTGTTGTGGTGCAGGTCAATTCCACGTTAGCCAACACGCACTATTTTCTCAACCTGGCCGACCAGAATCCCTGGATTGGCGGCGTGGTGGGATGGGTGGACCTGACCGATCCGAAAGTCGGCGATACCCTCGACTCGATTCGCCACCCCAAACTGGTCGGCATCCGCCACCAGTGGCACGACGAGCCGGACCCGGCGTGGATCGTGCGTGAGGATGTTCTGCGCGGGTTGCGGGAAGTGGCGAAGCGCGGTCTGCGCTACGACCTTTTGGTCAAGCCATTCAACTGGGAATTTCTCCCCAGAGTGGCAGAGGCTGTGCCGGAACTGCAACTGGTCATCGACCACATCGCCAAGCCAAACATCGCGGCGCGGCAGTTCGACGATTGGGCCGCCGCGATGACGGCCGCGGCCCGGATGCCGCAGATGTACTGCAAGGTCTCGGGCATGATCACCGAGGCCGACTGGCAAAACTGGAAGCCGGCTGACCTGAAACCATACATTGAAAAACTGATCGAGCTCTTCGGCCCCCATCGTGTCATGTTCGGCAGTGACTGGCCGGTCTGCCTGCTAGCCGGCCCGTACGATCAGGTCTTTGAGGCAGTGCAAATTTGTCTGTCGGGTTTGCGCGAGCACGAGAAGGCGATGGTGCTGGGGGAGAATGCCCGCCGCTTCTACGGCATCACGGTGGCGTAAGATGGAAAAAACACTCGGCGGGAAAGTGGCAATTGTGACCGGCGCCGGTCAGGGTATTGGCCGCGCGACGGCGTTGCGCCTGGCCCGGGCGGGCGCACGTGTCGTTGTCGCCGACTACGACGCGGCGACAGCCGCGACGGCCGTCCAGGAGATCGAAGCCGCCGGCGGCCAGGCGGGCGCCCATCCCGTGGACATTTCCAATTTGGGCGCGGTGCGGCAAATGGTGACCGACGTGGCGGCGCAATTCGGCCGCATTGACATCCTGGTCAACAACGCCGGCCTTACCCAGATCAAGCCGATGATGGATTTGGTCGAAGAGGATTGGGATCGGATCGTTCAGGTCAACGAACGCGGCCTCTTCTTTTGTCTGCAGGCGACGGCCGCCCAGATGATCCGGCAGGTTCCCGGAGAGGTCAAAGCAGCAGGACGCGCCGACAAGACCTACGGAAAGATCGTCAACGTGGCCTCCATTTCGGGTCAACGCGGTCGTTCCGATGCCGCGCACTACGCGGCCAGCAAAGCGGCCGTCATCAGCATCACCCAATCGGCCGCGCTGGCTCTGGCGCCCTACGGCATCAATGTGAATGCCGTCTCGCCCGGCGTAGTGGCCACGCCCATGTGGAAGCAGGTTGACCTGGAGCGAGGCCGACTCACGGGGGCCAGGCCGGGTGAGGCGATGGCCGCCTTTGTTGAGAAAGTGCCGCTCAAGCGGCCGGCTCAGCCCGACGACGTGGCCGCGGCCATCGCTTTCCTCTGTTCACCTGACTCGGATTACATCACCGGGCACACACTCAACGTAGACGGCGGGTATGAAATGCGCTAGGCTGCGCTATGCACAAGCCCGATTATCGAGAATGGATGAAGCAGCCGCTCATCTGGACAGAACGCATCCGCTCGCGCGCGTTGGTATGGACGCCCGGGGCCAAGTGGTTCATCAACGACCCGCTCGGCCCTCTGCCGCACGCGCATGACGATGCCTCCGAGATTATCTATATCGCCGCTGGCCAGATGGACATTCAAGTCGGCGAGACCAAACAGCGCGTTGGCCCCGGCGATCTGCTCTTTATGCCGCCCGATCGCTACCACAACTACTGGCACGTCGGCGATGAAACCGTGTGCCTGTACGTCTTGGTCGTGCCGAATCACAAATATACCCGCTGGCGCTACAAGGACTTCAAGCCGGGCGCGTTTGAGGGCCACGCGCCGATGGAGAATGTGTTTTCGGGCAAGCCTCTGCCTTCCGACGAGCGGATCAACTGCATGGTGCGCGAACTTGCCCCGGCGACGGCTACAGAAGTGAGCGTCGAAGACAAGCGCGAGAAGATGATTTATCTTCTGGATGGTCGTGTGAGAGTGGAGATCGAGCGCATGAGCGGCGTGATGCAGCCGAACGACTACCAGCACATCCCGGCGACTCACTGCCACCGCCTGATCAACGATGGCCCCGCGCCGGCGCGCTACGTCGAATACCTCTGCTTCGACCCGACCGCGCCAGCGGTTATCCTGCCCGGAGATGAACGTCTGGCGAAGGAATAGGCCGTTGCCAAGCGTTCAGCCTTTCAACCGCTCCAATTCAGCACGCAGCCGAGCGATTTCGGCTTCGGCGGCCTCGGCGCGCTGGCGTTCGGCCTCGGCATTGGTGGGCACGAGTGTGCCGTCGGGGAAGAAAAAGCGCAGCCAGGTCGCAGTTGTGCCGTGATATTCTCCGGGCCACGGGCCGATCCAGGCCTGCAACTCTTCGCTCCACAGCCGGCCGTCCTCGTTCGGCGTCAGGGGCGCATATCGGCCCTCGCGCAGGCGCCACCCCTGCAATGAAGTCGCTCCTTTGGCGCAACAGAAGTAATCGGGCGTTTTGAACACGCGCTCGTACAGCCGCTTCTTCGGCCCCAGGTCCTGGCTGGCGGTCTTCGGCGAAAGTAGTTCGACAATCACGTCTGGCAGACGCAGGTCCTCCTCCCACGCGATCCACGAATCCCGATCGTACGAACCGTCCACGTCCTTGGCCACGAAGAAGTCGGGGCCTTTATAATCCTGGTCACGGACTTGCCTCGCGCTGTAATAGATGAACATGTTGCCGCCGACGAAGAAGTCCGTCCGTCCGGGCCACAGGCGGTGAATCAACTCCACGAGCAGGGCAATCTGGAGGCGATGCCAGTTGGATTCCATAGGCTCTCCGTCCTCGTAGGGCAAGTCGGTGGGCGGCTCGGGAACTTCGATTCGCTCGATGACTTCAATCACCTGGCTCATAGGCTTCTCTCCGATCGCCGTCTATTATACCGCCGGAAACGGCTTTCCGCCTCCCAATCTATTTCAAACCGTGTAGAGCTTGCGAACCACGCTGCGTCGGGAACTGGATGTCGAACCGATGGGCGAAACCCGGGCGCTCCTCCAAGCCATCGCCGATGGCTCGTCGCTGCCCCCTCCGTCGTCCGCGCTTTTGCGCCCGCGGCCACGGGGAATGGAGACCATGCCCCGGCTGCTCGGCCGGGAGGCTGAATTAGCCGAACCGAGGACGCTGTGGGAAAACGCTGCTGGCGGGCACGGGCGCTTGGCGATTGTGAGCGGCGAGGTGCGGAAACCGAATTCGCCCGCGACGCGACGTTCGGCTACCGTCACTCGAATCTCCGCGAATGGGTGAGCGAGAAACACGGCGGGCGGATCGCGCCGCACGAGGTGGCGTCGGTCTCTCCGGAAGACGAACGTCGTGGCGGGCCCGGGGCTGTCGTCGCGCGTCTGAACGGAGTCGCGAACGGGCAGGTCTGCGTGGTCAATGCGGTCACCTACCGCGACATGGAAGTCTTCGTCGCCGGCTTGCTGCGGGCTGTGACGAGCGGTAAGCGTTTCGTCTATCGCACGGCGGCGTCGTTCGTTCGAGTGCGCGGCGGGCTGCCGCCTCGCGCGCCGCTGACTACGGCGGACCTGGCGGGCGAGCCGACCAAGAACGGCGGCCTGATCGTCGCCGGATCGTACGTCAAGAAGAGCACGGCCGAGATCGAAGCGGCGCAGTCGCTGCGGGGAATCGTCAGCCTGCCGGTGTCGGTGGAGAGTCTGTTGGACCCGGCCTGGCACGACGAAGAAATCAGGCGAGTGGCGGAGGCGATGAATGGAGCCATCGGCGCGGGAAACGACACGCTGGTGTATACCAGCCGCCAATTGATCACCGGCAACGGGAGCGCTACGGTGCAGATCGGGCAGACCGTCTCTCACGCGCTGGTTCAGATCGTCCAGGTTTTAAAGGAAAGGCCAGCCTGGGTGATCGCCAAAGGCGGCATCACCGCCTCGGACGTGGCGACGAAGGGACTGCACATCACTCGGGCCGATGTCCTGGGGCAGGCGATCCCTGGCGTCCCTGTGTGGCGTGCCAGCCCGGACAGCCGTTGGCCCGGCCAGTTGTACGTCGTCTTCCCCGGCAACGTCGGCGGCCCTGGCGGAATCGCAGAGATGATCCAAATCCTGCGCGGCGAAAAGGAACGCCAGCAGTTTGTCGGAGAGGCCGCAGTCTCTGCGCGTTGAAACGGTGATAGACTTGACGCATGACCTGAAAATTTAAGCCTATTGTTCGTTCTGTACGCGCGGCGCGCCCCCGCGTATCTGCCTCTACCGACTTCTGCCCTCACACCATTACGCCGCTGCCTCGGCCGGCGCCGCCGACGGCACGACCAGGGCAAAGTCGCGCGCGAGTCCGAACGCAGCATCAACACGGCCAAGACCGAGGCGGGCAAGCGGCAAGCCGCGCGCGATCATGCGATCATCGTCCTGCTACCGCACACCGGCCTGCGCGTGGGCGAACTGTGCAATTTGCAGATGGACGACCTCGACGAATCCGGTCGGCAGTGGCAACTGACGGTGCGCGACGGCAAGGGCGGCAAGCAGCGCGACGTGCCGCTCAACACGGCGGCGCGTCACGCCCTGCGTGCGTGGCTGGACGAGCGCCCGAAGGAGGCCGGGGCGTGGCTTTTCGTCGGCAAGGGCGGGCAGCCACTCAAGGCTCGCGGGGTGCAGGAGATGCTAGAGCGGCTGGGCCAGCGCGCAAGCGTCGGCGTCACGCCGCACACCTTTCGACACACCTTCGCCAAGAACCTGATCAACGCCGGGGTGTCGCTGGACTGCGCTCTGCGAGCGCGGGTCGCGGCGCTTCTCGGTCATTCGTCACTGAACACCACGCGCATCTACATCACGCCGAGCCAGCACGATCTGGAGCAGGCGGTGGCGCAGATTGGCGAATGATATCAAGAGCTCGTCAGGCGAGCGTTATTGAGACGCCATTGGCTGTGTTTGTTTGGGCCGCATTCCATGCCGGATCCGGCCTGTAGGAAAAGGCTCAGTCGTTTTCGTTTTGTATGTGAGGCAATTCGGGGCTATAATTCGCCAGTGTAACCAAAGAAAACTGCCCGCGACGTTGCGAGCGTCCGGGCAGGGCCAACGCGGGGGATGCGTATGGCGGCGGAATTGTAGCAAAATCCGGGCCGTTCGCACTCGCCGCGAGCGGCCCTGTTTGCTTTTCAACGACGTCACGCCGATACGTGATCGAATCGCCCGATGGCCGCCGCCAGCGCTTTCAGGCGGTGCTCAACACACTTGCGCTCGACGACACGGTGCTGATCGCCCGCGGCGACTCGTCCGCCGCGCAAAGTTGGCTGACCGTGGAGACTCAGCCGGCGCCGACTCCGCCGGGCCCGATTCCGCCGCCCGGGCCGCGACCTGGGCCGGTGACCGCCACTACATGGGATAAGGTCGCCGAGTACGCCACCGACCGACCGTTGGCACAACTCCGCCTCCGCGCGACGACCCCGGCGGCCACGCTGATGACGCTCGCTCAGCCTATCGGCGCGGACACGATTTCGCTGTCTGTGTCTGTGAGCGGCAATTTGAAGGGCGGCGGCCTGATGAACTTCTTCGCCAACGACGTGAAGCCCAACCACCCGACCCGGCCTCTGACCACCGCGCAGACGGTCTTCACCGCGCTGATAGACGGCGCGACCTACGAGGCCGAGTTGACGCTCGGCTTCAGCCCGCCCCGGCCCGGGCTGGCCGGTCAACTCGACCCCGACACTCGCACGGTAGCCTGGCCCAACGGCGCGGACTTTGCCCCGGACTTTTTGTTTCAAATGGAGCCGGAGGACATTCCAGCAGAAGCGGCCCACGCCTGATACGCTATGAAAATCCGCGAAGCCCCGTTCGCCCTGCAGGTCGTGCGCCGCCGATCTGGTGATGCGGCTGTCCTTTATCGCCGCACACTCGATGTCACCGACGCGAACGCCTGACGCGCATCGCCCCAATCAGCCCGCTGGCATTTGCCGCTGGCGCGCCACTTCCGGGAGCGATTCCAAACTCACGCCCGGCCCGTTCTACCCGCCCGATCCCGATTGGGGCGCGCGGGTGGCCTGCTATGCCATGGTCGCCAGCGGCCTGGGCAACGCCAACCGCATGTCCAAAGCCGCCGCCAACCTGCATCACGCCGACGCCACCAAAGCCGCGTGGTGGTTTGGCCTGATGCAAAACGGCACGCACCGCCGTGTCCGCCGCGTTCTGCGTATTATTGTCGAAGTGAGGCAAACCAATGGAAAAAGTCAGGAAAACAAGAATTGGGCGCAACCGGGCAGAACAGACCTTGCGCGAGATGGCGGCGCGTTTCCAAGCCTTGGCGGAATCGGCCAACGAAGCCATCATTATCGCCGACGGCGCGGGCAATATCATTTCGTGGAACAAAGCTGCTCAGTGCATCTTTCTTTATACTGAACAGGAGATGTTGGGCCAGCCCATCACCCGCCTGATGCCTGAACGATACTTGCCTCTGCACGAGGCCGCCTTTGAGAGACGGCGCTCCTCTGGCGAGGCGCGCATCGTCAGCACAACATACGAAGCGCATGGGCTGAGGAAAGACGGCAGTGAATTTCCGGCAGAAATCTCCCTGGCCTCCTGGGAGGAAATGCGCGGCCAGTTCTTTGGTGGAATCATCCGCGATGTAACCGAGCGCAAAGAGGCAGAGAATGAGATCCGAAGATCGTTGGCCGAACTGCAGACGATCCAGCACATCGCCGGAGCCGTCCTCGAGCAGAGCGAGTCATCCGAGATCATGCACACTGTTGCCGAGAGTATTGTGACCAACTTGGACTGTGATACGGTCGTGCTGTTGCACTATGCTGAAGTTGACCATGAATTCAAAGGCCTCGCTGTTTATCCAGTGTCCGAATTGCTTGACCAGGCCCTGGCCCTGCTCAAGCAATCACAACTCACAGGAGACTGGCGCGAATATCGGCTCCCTTACACTCCCGGCTCGAACCCCCTGATCGACCGTGTCTTGGCCGGGGAGACGGTGATCGGCGATTCCCTGGCCGATTTTTTTCATCCCTGGATTCCTCGCTCCGTCGCCGGGGCCATTCAGGAACTCTTCGGAACACAATCCTATATTGAGTTGCCCATGCGGGTGAAAGGGCATACGGTGGGAACGATCCTGGCCGGGGTGCGAGAGGGGCCGATCACCGCCGACCAGCAGCAGGCTCTGATCCGGGTAGTGGAACAGGCAGCCATCGCCATTGTGGACGCCAAATTGTACGAAGCGGCCTGGCGCGAATCGGCCGAGCGCAAAAATGCGGAGGATGCACTGCGCGACAGCGAGAAGCGTTTCCGCGCGATGATCGAACACAGCGCGGATGCCATCTGGCTGATGGACAGTGACGGAAGCATTCTTTACACAAGCCCCTCGACCGATCGCCTCTTGGGTTATGACAGCCAACAACTTTACGGACGGAACATTTCTGAGCTGCTGTACCCCGAGGATCAGGAATTCGTCACGCGCCTGTTGGCCGGCTTGCTTCCGACGCCCAACAGCACAGCCACCGCTTGGTTCCGTTGCCGGCACAAGGACGGCTCGTGGCGTTGGGTCGAAGGCGTCGGAACGAACTTGCTCACCGAACCCAGTGTGCGCGCCGTCATCGTCAATCTCCGTGACATCACCGAACGCAAGCAGCGCCAGCGCGAACGCGAGGCCATCGCCACCCTCACCCCCACCTTGCGCGCCGCCGCCACCCGCGCCGAGATATTGCCGATCGTTCTCGACCAAACGCTCGACTTGTTGAAGGCAGATAGTGCGGCACTCGCCACGCGTGACCCCGCTAGCGGTGAGACGGCGATCGAACTGGCGCGCGGCGGCCTGGCTCACGCCGTGGGGATGCGCTTGCCACCGGGCAAAGGCGTGTGCGGGCATGTCATGGCAACCGGCCAGCCTTTTGTAGGCGATGCATCGGACGATCCTCTTTGGGCCGGCCCCGATTCGCCGTCCGGCTGGCACGCCGCCTGCGCGCCGCTGATCGCGGAAGGGCAAGTCTTTGGCGCCCTGCTGGTCGGCTGCATCTCGCCCCGCCCGCCCCTCGGCGACGAGGAACTGCGAGTGCTGGCGGTGATCGGCGACATCGCCGCCAGCGCCATCCATCGTTCCAGCCTGCATGAACGCACCCGACAACTCTATGGCCAACTGGAGAGCCGGGAACGTTTCATCAGCCGCACCCTCGACAGCATCCCCAGTTCTCTGGTGGTGATCGATCGTGCCTTGCGGGTCGTGTCGGTCAACCACAACTTTCTGGAAAAAGCCCGGCGGGAAGCGTCGGTCACCCTCGGCCACAAGATCGAAGAGGTCTTCCCTCAGGTGTTGATGGAGTACACGCGTCTCGACCGGAAAGTGCGCGATGTCTTTCGGTCTGGCCGGGCTATCGAGGGCGGGAAGGTGGCCTATCGCGCGCCCGGCCTGCCCACCCGCATCTACTACTACCGCCTGATCCCCTTGTACCTCTCCTCGGCCAGCGAAGGCGGCGAGGTGGAGAACGTGATGTTGCTCATGGACGACATCACCGAGCGGGAGCAGGTGGGGGAAGAGGTGCGGCGGGTCGAACGGCGCCTGGCCAGCGTGGTGGAATGCGCCAACGACCTGGTGATCTCCCTCGACTCCGAGGGGCGCATCGTGACCTGGAACCGGGCGGCGGAGAGGACCTCCGGCCTGACGGCCGAGCAGGCCATCGGGCAATCCCTGCTCGCCCTTTGCGCCAACGAGCATCGACCGGTATTGACCGAGATGTTACGACGGCTGACCCGCGGCGAGGGTATCGAAAACACCGAGGTCGATCTGTTGACCACCACCGGTGAGGAAGTGCCGATCGCCTGGAGTACCTCCCCCATGCGAGACGACGCCGGGGAGGTGATGGGGATCGTGGCCGTGGGCCGGGACCTGACGGAGCGGCGCCGGCTGGAAGCCCAATTGATCCACGCAGCCAAGATGGCCTCCCTGGGCGTGATGGCCGGGGGCATCGCCCACGAGTTGCGCAATCCCCTGGGTATCATTTCGGCCACGGCCCAGTTGTTGCTGGGGCGTCCCAGCAATAGACGGTTGCGCGACGAGGGTGCGCGCAAGATCCACGCGGCCACCCAGCGGGCCTCCCTGATCATCGAGAACCTGTTGAAATTCGCCCGCCCTCAGAGCGAGCAGATGCGGGAGATAGATTTGCGCCCTGTGCTGAAAGACACCTTTACTCTATTGGCCCACCAGTTGGACTTGCACGAGGTCACGCTGAAAAAAGAAATCCAGCCCGACCTGCCGGAGGTGCGCGGCAATCCTGCTCTCCTGCAACAGGTCTTCACCAACTTGATTCTCAACGCCTGCAACGCCATGCCGGAAGGCGGCAGCCTGACGGTGGCTGCGGTGGCCGCCGGGGCTGATCGAGTAGAAATTCGCTTTTGTGACACGGGGCGCGGCATCGCTCCGGAACATCGATCCAAGATTTTCGATCCCTTCTTCACCACCATGCCGGTCGGCAAGGGCACCGGGCTGGGACTCTCCATTAGTTACGGCATTATCCAGCAGCATCAAGGTGACATCGAAGTGGACAGCCAGGTAGGCAAAGGCACCACCTTCACGATCCGGCTGCCTCGAGTGCAATCGAATTGATTGGCGCGGACGAAGGTCAGCCGCAGATAAGAAGGCGCACAATGGAAACCTCGCCACGAATTCTGGTGATCGACGACGAGCCGGGCATATGCTGGGCGCTAGAAGAGACCCTGCGCCCCGCCGGTTATAGAGTGACCACCACCACCAGCGGCGCGCAGGCCTTGGAGTTGACCGCCCGTGAGGTCTATGACGCGGCATTTGTGGATGCAAAACTCTCCGATCTGGATGGCCTGGAACTGGCTGCTCTGATCCGCCAGCGAAGCCCAGGCACTGTGATTATCTTGATTTCCGGCTACTTCTACGAGGAAGACCCGACAATTGTCGAAGGCCAGCGGCAGAATCTCATCGACGGCTTTGTCGCCAAACCCTTTGACTTGACGGAGATCCGCCGGATGGCTCGCCAAGCTGTACAGCAGACGGGAGGTACAGGTTCAGTAAAACCGCAAGCTCCCGACCTACTTGTGGCACTGGTCTTGCATCCTTGAGGAACAAGAGCATGGCCTCTGATGGACCTTGTCCCCATAGAGCCTACCCAGTTGCCACCGGCCCCATCCCGCCGACTGACGGTTTCCTTGCTTGACCTGCTCAGGTCACTGCTCGACAAGTTCCACGCCTATCTGCTCCCATCTACGAGCATTGCCTGACTCACCAGCGCCAGGCGGAACACCTGCACGCCGATGAGACCCGCTGGCTGATCTTCGAAGAGGTCGAAGGCAAAGCCAGGCATCAGTGGGGTTGTGGCTCTGGGCATCCGCCGGCGTGGTCGGCTTTGTGCTTGACCCCAGCCGCTCAGCGGCCGTGCCCTTCAAGACACTGAGCGACGGCCTGCCCTCTGGGGAAACGGCCACCCCTGAAAACCATCGGTGCCGACCGCTATCGCATGTGCCCCTCGCTCAGTCCCAATATGCAGGGCGCCTTCGGCTGGGTCCACCAACGCCGCGACTTCAACGAGTTCAAAGTCGCCTGTGCCCACCCACCCACCTGGGTAGCCTGGGCAGACGGCTGGCGATCGAATCGAGCTCATGTGCAGTCGGCGCCGAACAAATGCTTTACACCGTATCTTGGTGTCGTTGCTTGTGAGACCCATCTCTGGCGTCGCGAGACATGGAGTCGATTGCCGAAGGCTCGAAGCCAACACATCGCTTACGCAAAGCACACGTTAGCACAATCCTCCTAGTAGCGACATGGTAGTATTCTTGCATTGTATGTAAGTGATCATGCGCCCGGTCACAACCAGCGTCGGGTGAGATAATGCCTCTGAAACACCCGATCCTCGCCAATCAGGCCAATAGGCCGCCACATAGGGACTTGGTGTCGCAATGTCGCAAGACCGAATTCTGTTGGTGGACGATGAGCACGACATCGTTTGGGCGTTGCGGCACAGCCTGAGCGACGAAGGGTACGAGGTGTTCACCGCCAGCAACGGACTGGACGCGCTGCGTATCGCACGGCATCATCGCCCCGATCTGATTATCCTGGACATCGTCATGCCCGGTCTGAATGGCCTGCAAGTCTGCCACGACCTGCGCCGCGACCCGGCCCTGGCCGCCGTGCCGATCCTATTCCTGTCGGTGCGCAACGCTATCGAAGATCGGATCGGCGGTCTGGATGTCGGCGGCGATGACTATCTGATCAAGCCCTTTGACCTGCGGGAGTTGAAGGCGCACGTCAAGGCTCTGTTGCGCCGCAACCGCCCCACCTCAGCCGCCGATCTGGACTCTGGCGGTGAGGGCTCACTGTTGGTGGTGGGCGTTCTCGCGCTCGACCAACTTGCCTGTCACCTGCGCATTAACGGCAGAACCGTCCAACTCACCCCGGTCGAATTCGACCTGCTCCGCTTCCTGATGACTCGCCCCGGCGAGGTCCTCACCGCCGAGCAAATGCTGCAACAGGTGTGGGGCTACCCGCCGCGGACCGGCGACCCCAGCCTGGTGCGCTGGCACATCAGGAACCTGCGCGCTAAGATCGAACCCGATTCGGCGCGTCCCACCCACATCCGCACCATCTCTCACCACGGCTACCTCTTGCAGGGGTAGCCCGGCCCACGCAACCCTTACGCAAAGCCCATGCCGCGACAACCCTCCTGGGGGCCTATTCGTGCTACTGTATTGCCAGCGCGCGAAAGACCAACTCGTGATCTTTGCGACGAAAGGAGGTGAACAGAAATGGCTGTCGAGAAGACTATCGCATCCACCAGCCTGGCCGAAGTGGTGGATCGGATCCTGGACAAGGGCGTGGTCATTGACGCCTGGGTCCGCGTGTCATTGGTCGGCATCGAACTCCTGGCCATCGAGGCCCGGGTGGTTGTCGCCGGCGTGGATACATACCTGAAGTACGCCGAAGCCGTAGGCCTGACCGCCGCCGCCGCAATGCCGGCCTAGACGCTGTGTGCCAGAAACCCGAGGCAGGGAAGCAGGGAGGCCGGGGATCTACACTGCCCCTCTGCTCCCCTGCGGAGGGCGAACATGGAGCGGGTTTGAGGAGGTAATCTCATGACACTTTCCGACGAAATGGGCCGGTTGACCCGGCAGATCTCGCAGACCTACGACAACCGCATGGCAGCGGTCCGCGACATTCGCATCGAGACGGCGCACGCGCTAGGTGAATTCCGCGTCGCGCGCCGCAGCCTGGACGCCGAGCAAAACAAGCAACTGAGCGAGTACCGGGACGCAGTGCGCCGCGAGGCCGCGCTGTTCTTGAAAGAGACTGATGTGGCCCATCAGGCAATGGCGGCCGACCAGCGCAAGCAATTGAGCACATTTGTGGATGGGCTGCGCCATGCGGCGAAAGCGTTTATGAAAGACGCGGACGCCGCCCACCGGACCATGGCCGCCGAGCAACACCGCCGATTGATGGCCGGGCGCGCGCGGCTGGCCTCGGATACCAGCGCCGTGCGTCTGCAGTTACGGGCTGAGCAGAAGCAGGCCCGGCGCGTATGGAACGGCTTTCAGGCCGACATCCAGCGACGCCGGGCCGTGTTCTCCTCCCCGCCTCCCAGAGCCGCAGCG